>JAEUHD010000308.1 GCA_016793645.1 Verrucomicrobiales bacterium | reverse complement strand
GAAGAATACGGACACCAGAAACCCGATCTGGGGCAGTTCGAGCACGTGGCGGATCTGTGCGAGCCGCGGGCGCCGGGTGCTCTTTTGGGTTCCGGGCTTCCAACTTTCGGG
Organism: Verrucomicrobiales bacterium; assembly: GCA_016793645.1. Classification (GTDB taxonomy): domain Bacteria; phylum Verrucomicrobiota; class Verrucomicrobiia; order Limisphaerales; family UBA9464; genus UBA9464. The sequence continues at coordinate 19,098 of JAEUHD010000308.1, read as the reverse complement.
AAGGCGGATCCAGGCGAGCAGGCAGTTCACCCCGCAGATGAAGGCCGCGACGAGGCCCGGTCCTGCCTTGCCCAGCAGGTTCTGGGATACCACGGCCAGGGCGGGACCAAGGATGAATCCCAGTCCGAACGCCATTCCGATCAATCCCATCCGCTTCGACCGCTGGTCGGGCGGGGTGATGTCGGCGATGTAGGCCTGGGCCACGGTGAGGTTCGCCCCGCAGATCCCGGCCAGGATGCGGGAGGCGAAGATTCCCGCCAGCGCCAGATCCCCGGTCTTCAGGGAGGCGAGGGAAAAAAGGGCGTAGCTCAGGGTGGACCCGAGGGTGCTGACGAGAATCGCGGGACGACGGCCGACCCGGTCCGACCATCCGCCCCAGACCGGGGAGAACAGGAATTGCATCGCGGAATAACTGGCCATCAGCGCCCCGATGGTCAGACCCGAGGCGCCGAAGCTTTCCCCGTACGTGGGGAGCAGGGGGAGCACGATTCCAAATCCGATCAGGTCCACGAAGACCGTCAGGAAGATGATGCCGATGGAAGGCGACGCCATGCGCGCAACAGAGTGGAGGGGTGCGGCGGATCGGGCAATTCAAAGCCGTGACTCCGGCTTGGGGAGCTACTGGGCGGGGACGATGCGCGCCCCCTCACCGATCGCCCTCTCCAGTCGGGCGAGTGCGACGGCGTAGTCCCGAAGCGCCAGCGACTGGGTGGTTCGGGCATCCGTGAGGGCGGTTTGTGCCGAGAGGACATCGAGTTGGGTTCCGCTGCCGGCGTCATTGCGCGCCATGGCGAGCCGGACCGCCTCCTCCGCCTGTTCAATGACCTTGACCTGGGTTTCGAGCACCTGCTGCGCCTCGATGAAGTTGGAATAGGCGGTCCGGATCTCGGTCTCAATTTGCCGGGTGGTGTCATCGACGACGACATTCGACCGCTCGAGACGGGCCTTGGCCGCCTTCACGCGTCCCCGGGTCGCCCCGAAGTCCCAGAGGCTCCAGTTCATTTGGGCCCCCGCGGTCCAACCGTCGTAGTTGATGCTCAGGTCGTCCTGAAACACGGAACTCTTCCACTGGTATCCGCCGGCAATGGAGACCGTGGGATAGTAGTCCGCCTGGGCCTGCTTCACGCCTTCCTGGCGAAGTTTGACGTCCGTCTTGCGGGCGACCAGTTCCGGACGCTGCTGAAGGCCCCGGGCGACCGCGACCGGCAGGCTGAAGTCAAACGGACGGGCCTCGAGCCGGTCGGCGAGTTCCAGCGGAATGTTCTCCGTGGTGTTGGTCGGAATGTTCCAGCCCAGGCGGGTGGCGAGATTGTTCTTGGTGATGCGAAAGGCGTTCTGGGCCCGGATCAGCTTGGGACGCGCATTCGCCAGTTCCACCTCGGCGCGAAGGACGTTGAATCGCGGGGCGGTGCCGGCGTCGAAACGGCGCTTTTGGTCGGTCAATTCCCTCTCCAGAAGGGCGATCGATGCCTCCTGCGTCTTGATCTGCTCCGTGGCGAGCAGGACATCGTCATAGTTCACCTTCACCTCGAGCACCGCGTCGGCGACGGTGGCCTGGAATTGCGCGAGGGCCGCCTCCTCGGTCAGGCCACCCGCCCGGACGCGGGAGCGCAGCTTGCCGCCCGCGAAGATCGGCTGCGACACGAGGATGTTGGCGTTCCAGGAACGGTCGTTTTGAAAGGTGAAGTCGAATCCGGGAATTGGAGGCACCTCGATCGAGGCCTGGTCGATGGCCTGGAATGTCCCGGAGGCGCTCAAGCGCGGCCGGATGGAGGCGCGGAGCTCGAGGCTGATGCCATAGGCCTCCTCGATGTCCTGCTTGCCCTTGAGGATTGCGGGGCTCTGGCGGACGGTGATTTCGAGCGCCTCGGCCAGGGTCAGGGGATGGCTGGGCCAGGGAACGGGCGTGTTGGTCTGCGCCCGGGTCAGTACGGGCGCCATCAGGACGGCGGCGAGGAGGGGGATTTGAAGCTTCAGGTGCATGGGAACAATCGTCTGGAATTCAACGGCGCCCTGCGACGGGCACGGAAGTGGGCTCGGAAACCGGGGCCTTTGGATTTCCCCTGCGGATGAACACGTCCACCTGCTGTCCCACGTACACGGGAAACGATGGCCGGTCGAATTCGTAGATGATCTGGAGGACCCGGGTGTCCACCCGTTCGAGGCTGTCGCCGGTCAGGCTGCGTTTGGGGACCACATAGGGCTCCACGCGCACAAATCGAAGCGGCATCCGCAGATCGGCGTGTCCCTTCAGTGAGGCGACGGCCTCGGCCTGGGGTTCCACCAGGACGGAGTTTTGTTCGTCCACGTCCGCCCGCACCTGGAGCTTGGCGACGTCGCCCAGGAGCATGAGGGGTTCGGCAAGCGCCGCGGCCGGGGCATACTCGCCGGCCCGGAGATTGACCTGGAGGAGTTCGCCGTCCCGGGGGGCCTTGACCGTCAGGATCTCCAGGTCGGTTTTGGCCTGCTGCCATTGACGTTCCACGGAATGGATCTGGGCGCGGATGGATCCGATCCGAGCCCGGGCCCCCTCGGCCGCAAACCATCGACGCTTCAATTCCTCTTCCGTGGCAACGCTGTCCTTCCGCAACTTCTCAAATCGGGCAAGCTGGTCCTCGGTATCCGCCAGGGCCACCTCCTCGGCCTTGAGGGTGGCCCGCATCGCCTCGAGTTGCGCCTGCACGGTCTCCACCCGGGAGGCGGCCTCGCGGGCGTCCAGTTGGAACAGGGGATCCCCCTCCCGGACCGCATCGCCCACCTTGACCAGGACCCGGGTGACGAGACCTCCCTTGGGTGCGGCGATCCGGACATTTTCCCGGGCGGCCTCGATCAGGCCGGTGGCCGCGACCGTGCCCAGGTACGGGGAACGCGCCGGAGCCGCGACCGGGGCCGGCGCGGGTGGCTTCTGCTGCATCCGACGGACCAGGAGGATTGCGGCGGCGATTCCGGCGGCGGCGAGATAAACGCTGAGACGTCTGAAGATCATCGGTGGGTGGCGAGAAAGTTCTGGATATCCTGGGCATTCAGCACCTGCCGGACGCGGCCGTCCTCCATCTCGGTGATGCGGTCGGCGAATCCGTAGGTGCGGGGATCGTGGGTGACGATGATCACGCATCGCTCCGGGGAACGGGCGACTCCCGCCAGGATCTCCATGATGGTGTGTCCCGTGCGGGAATCGAGGGCGCTGGTGGGTTCGTCGCAGATGATGAGCCGGGGCTCGTGAACGAGCGCACGGGCGATGGCGACCCGCTGTTGTTGTCCGCCGGACAGATCCCGCGGACGCCGACGGGCGCGATCGCCAAGACCCACCCGCTCCAGGACTGCCCGGGCCCGGTCCTCGGCGGCCGTGCGTCCCACACCCGCCAGAAGCAGGGGCACACTGACGTTTTCCGTCAGATCCAGGGTGGGGATCAGGTTGAACTGCTGGAAAATGAATCCGATGTGTCGTCCCCGGAACGCCGCCATGGCGGCATCCGGAAGTCCGTTGAGCCGGGTTCCGAGGACCTCGATGTCCCCGGAGTCCCAGGCCAGGGTGCCCGCCACCACCGAGAGCAGTGTCGTCTTCCCGCAGCCGCTCGGGCCGATGACCAGATGCAGTTCCCCCGTGGCGGTTTCGAAATCCACCCCCTTGAGTGCGATGGTCCTGCCGTCCCCGGCACCATAGGTCTTGGTGACTCCGGACACGCGCACGGCAACGGGAGGTCGGGACTGGGATTTCGGGACGAGGGACATGTCAGGCGCGGAAGACGATGGCGGTCTCCAGGCGGGAGACCTTCAGGATGCCGAGCAGCGCGGCGAACATGCAGATGACAATCACGGCGACGCCCGTGACGGTGAGGGTGGCATAGTCGAGGATGAATGGGGGCTGTCCGATCGGGTGGACGGCAAACCCAAAGAGGGCGGTCAGTCCCACGCCGATTCCGTAGCCCACCAGGCCCACCGCGAACGCCTGCAACAGGAGCAGCCGGGCCAGCAGGGAATTGGAGGCCCCCATGGCCTTCAAGGCGCCCAGGTGCCGCAGATTCTCGAGGACAAAGGAATAGAAGGTCTGAGCGGACACCGCGATGCCGACGATGAAACCGAGGATGATCGTGGTCAGGAACGACGCGGGGATGCCGGTGTTCCTCCAGATGAAATCAATGGTCGCCCTGGAGAACTCGGGAACCGTGAGGGCCCGGAGTCCGGTCTCCCTTTCGATGGCCCGTGCCACATCCACGGCCGCGAGTCCGGACTTGGGTTCCGCCAGGATGATGGACAGCATCTTTCGCTGCCGCGGCGCGTATTGCAGTGCCTGGTCATAGGTGGTGAAGACATACGGATAGCCGAAGAACTGCCGTTCTGTTCGGCAGATGCCCACCACCCGGGCTTCCCGGTCGTTGATCTCGAAGGTGTCCCCGATGTCGAGTGGACGGGCCCGTCCTGCGCTGAGTCGTTCCACCGCGAGTTCGTCGATGAAGACGGCGTTGGGCAGACGGAGTTGTTCGAGATCGCCGCGAACAATGTCCGGGGGGCGTCCGATGAGCGTGGCCGCATGGAGGCCCACCAGTTGGATGGGCTTGTCGGAACCATCCGAGGCCCGGGCCTTGAGCACGGAAATGAACAGGGGAACCGCAAAATCCACGCCCGTCACCGAACGGACCCGGTTCACGTCGGTATCCCGCATGGCCTTGGTCTCATTGACCTGTTCCACATTGCGTTCCACCACCCAGATCGAGGCCCGCATGTTCCGCATGTGGGAGGTGGTCCAGCTGAGGAGTCCTTGGAACACTCCGTTTTGCTGGGTCATCAGGAGGGATGCGAACGCGAGCCCCCCGACGAGCATCACGTACTTCGCCCGGTCGGCGACGAGCATTTTCAGGGCAAGATGGTACATGGCCTCAGGATCGGGAACGGGAGCGCGTCCGGACCGGTCGTTTGCGTGGGGCGGCAACGGCCCCGGGGCTCCCGCGACCGCCCAACACTTCAAGGGCGGCCAGGCTGAATTCCGTGATGTGGCGCGCCAGTCGGTCCAGCTCCAGCCGGTCAAAGGAGCCCTCGGGCTTCAGACGCTGGAGCACGGGACGACAGTGGGCGTAAAACAGGATCTGGCCGACAATGCTCAGGGCGCACAGGCGGGACGTCTCGGGATCGATGGATGCCGGAAGCAGGTCCCGGAGGATATCCCGGAGCAGGTCGGCCTGGGGCTGGATGAACTCCCGGACCAGCCGGTTGAGGGCATCGGTGGGTTCGACCATTTCCCGAGCCATGATGCGTCCATGGCGGGCGGACAGTTCCTCCGAAAGGACCCGCTGGAGAAGGGACCGGATGAAGGCCGCGAGGCGCTGCCGCGGAGCGGCGTCCGGAGGCAGGCCGGCCTCGGCGGGAAAGCGTTTCTGGGCCTGCGCGCTCAATTCCGCGAGGACCTCGGAATACAGGGACTCCTTGTCGCCAAAATGATAATTGACCGCCGCGACGTTGGCGCCGGCCTGGCGGCAAATGTCCCGGACCGTCGCGCCGTGGAACCCACGTCCGGCAAACTCCGCCGCCGCGGCGTCCAGCAGCGCACGGCGGGTGGCCGCCTGTGTGGCGTTGCTGTCAATTCCGGGCGGGGCTCCCATTTGAAGCACCAGTTTGAAACAGATGTTTGAAATGTCAAACCGGGTTCCAATTCCGCGGGGAAGGGGGGCTAGGGATCGGGGGGACGAAAGACGGTTCCGGGGTCGCCGACGAAATCCGCGAACATGCGCGGATGCAGCTCCCCGGGTACGGGCAGGTACTTGCCGGTGGATTCGGAGAGCAGGGTTCCCTCGGAATCGAGCAGGGAGGCGGAGGCCAGGAACAGGCGATTCCGCCGATTGGTCACCAGTTCCCCCCGGGCGACCACGTCGGATTCGGGGCGGGCGGGTCGCTGGTATCGGACCTCCAGTTCCGCGCAGTAGGTCAGGTGGCCGGACGCGACCCCGACCGCCCACACCATGACCTCGTCGAGGACGGTTGCGATGAGTCCGCCGTGGACGGTATCCGGGAAGCCGCACCATTCCCTCCGGAATCGGAACCGCGTTTCGACCACCTTGCGGTCGGTTTCCAGGTGGATCTGAAATCCGGCCGGGTTGTGGATTCCGCAGACGAAGCAGTGGCGGGTGGGCGGAAGCGCGTTCACGGTTCAAAGGCTAACCCAGGCGACCCCGGAAGGGCGAGTGTGGACCGGGACGCCGGGGTACGGCCCTTTCGGAAGCGTCGTTGAACTACGGCCCGGGGACCGCGATAGTCGCTCCGGCGTGAACTATCCGATCAAGGATCTGACCGTGGCTCTCCTGGCCAGCTACCGGAGGCACGGGGGAATCAATCACCTGGACGGGGCCAATCTTCCGTCCCGGGCGGGCGTGGTGGCCATTACCTCGGACCTGCTCCGGCTGGTGTTTCCGGGATTCTTTGATGATCAGGTCGTCCACTCCTCCGAGTTGCAGGCCGAAACGGCCCTGCGTCTGGATTCGGTGGCGGGACGCCTCGAGGACGAAATCTACAAGAGCCTCGGGTGCTTCGGGTGCCCGGAGGGCGGTTCGCGGGATCCGCGTCCCGCGGCGCACGACCTGGCGACCCGGTTTCTCCGGCAACTGCCCGAGGTTCGGGAGTTGCTCCAGACGGACGTGGAGGCGGCCTTCGAGGGGGACCCGGCGGCTCGGACGCGCGAGGAGGTGATCGTCGCCTATCCCTTTATTGAGGCGATTGCCGTGCATCGGATGGCCCACGTGCTGCACGGGCAGGGGGTCCCGTTGCTGCCGCGGATCATGAGCGAATGGGCCCACAGCCGAACAGGCATGGACATTCACCCGGGGGCGACCATTGGGTCCCACTTCTTTGTGGACCATTGCACCGGAACGGTGATTGGGGAGACGTCCCACCTGGGAAGTCACGTGAAACTCTACCAGGGCGTGGGACTGGTGGCCCGCTCGCTGGCGGCGGGCCAGGCGCTCCGCGGAACCAAGCGGCATCCCACCGTGGAGGACCGCGTCACCATCTACGCCAATGCCACCATTGTGGGCGGGGATACGGTCATTGGGGCGGACAGCACCGTGGGGGCCAACGTGTTTCTGATGCACAGTGTCCCTCCGGCGAGTCTGGTCCTCATGGAGGACTTCCGGGTCCGGGTCACGCACAAGCGGGAGCGTCCCGGCACCGTGGACTTCCAGATTTGATCCTGGAGCTTCCCGGGGCGAATGGACTTGCGCGGGGGCGGTCGCCCGATTTTCTTAGGCGCGTTTCTCGGATCGTGTGAAGGAACTCCAACAGTTGTGGGCATCGTTGCCCGATCGCGCCGCGTTCGTGGTCACGCTGATCGCGTGGTGTCTCCTCTTCCACGTCGTGGGCAACACCACGTTTGGCTACGTCAACAGTCCGTCCATGTTCGGATGGCTGACCGGGTGGTATCAGCTCAAGTCGATCGGGGAGACCGGCGATGAACTGGCTCCATTTATTCCCCTGGTCGTGCTGGGGCTGCTTTACCTTCGTCGCGAGGCATTGGCGGCGGTTCCCAAGCGGCCGTGGACTCCCGCGCTGGGCCTGGTTTTTTTGGGGTTGGCGATGCATGGGCTTGGATTCCTGGGACAGCAGGTCCGCATTTCCGTGGTGGGTTTCATTGTGGGAAGCTGGGGCTTGATGGGGCTGTACTGGGGCCCTGCCTGGCTTCGGGCCACGGCATTTCCCTGGTTTGTGCTCCTGTTCGCCATTCCGCTCGCGGCCTACACCGATGGGATCACGTTCCATCTGCGACTCCTGTCGACCCGAGTGTCCGTCGGCCTCTGCAATGCGCTCCTGGGATTGAATCTGGAGCGCTCCGGCACGGCGGTCTTCCACCTGCCCAGCCAGGGTGGCCCTGGATTCCGATTTGACGTGGCGGCCGCCTGCAGCGGCATGCGCAGCGCCAGCGTGGTATTCCTCCTGTCGCTGCTCTACGCCTTCCTCAACTTCCGTACCCTGTGGCGCCGGGCTCTGCTCATCGCGGCATCGATTCCCCTCGCCCTGGCCGGGAACATTGTTCGGCTGATGGTGGTGTTCATCGTGGGAGAGGCGATGGGTGAGGATGCCGGAAAGCTGATCGAGACCAAGTTCGGCTTTTTGACCTATTTCGGGGCGCTGGCCGGCTTGTTTGGCCTGGGGTGGCTCCTGCGGGAACCTGGAGATGGGGCGGGACGTCCCCCGGGGGCAGCCTGTTCGTCCGAGGCCACGCCGTCCGAGTCACCCCGGAATTCGCAATCCACGGTCCCCGACGCCCTATGACTCGACGCACCCTTCCGCTGACGGCCGTGGTCCTGGTGGCCATTGTGGCGATGTTTTCATTCCTGGTCAGGGTTCGCGACCATCAGCAGATGGGCATTCCCGCGGTCCGGCTGATTGGGGTGCCCCTGATCGGAACCGATGGCCGACTGGCCCGGACCAACTCCATTTTTCTTCCCACCCGGGTATCCGGATTCGAGACGAAGACGGGCGTCGTTGCGGATCAGGAACTGGGATTCCTTCCGCCGGACACTTCGTTTGGACGACAGATATACCGTTCCCTTCTGGATGACTTTACCGTCCAGGCGTCGGTGGTGCTGATGGGGAGGGATCGCACCAGCATCCACCAGCCTGACTTTTGTCTCACGGGCGCGGGGTGGACGATCCAGAGAAAGCAGTACACCACCATCCGACTTGCGGGATCGGAGGGGCGGGAGCTTCCGGTGCGTCGCTTCGACGCCTTCCTGAACTATACGGCCGCGGACGGCACACCCCGCAAGACGGCGGGAGTCTACGTTTTCTGGTTTGCCGCGGACGGCGTGGTGACGGCAAGCCAGGTGCGGCGGACCGCCTCGATGTTGGAACACCTGGTCAGGACCGGGGTGCTGCAGCGTTGGTCGTACACCTCCTTCTTTGCACAATGTGAACCCGGGAATGAGGACGCCACCTTTTCCCGGCTGAGTGACCTGATCGCGAAGACCGTGCCCGAGTTCCAGCGCTTCGAACTCGCTGCGGCCCAATAGGAACGCTTTTACCCTCCTTTGGAAACCCGACTCGCCGCTTGACCCGGCCGAAGTCGGTCCGTAGCGTCGGCCCAATCGTGACCGGAAACGAGCAGAGCCACCTGTTGGTACTGCTCTTTTTGTTTTTCGTGGTCATGTCAACCGTCCAGCTTTTCAGGCTGGCTCAACCCGGGTTTTGCCGTGGATCTCAAAGAGATCAAAGCGATTGTCGATTTGATGAAAAAGAACTCCCTCTCGGAGTTCGAACTCGAGGAAAAGGACTTCAAGATCAAGTTGAAGCGCCCCATCGCTTCTCCGGTCGGTCCCGGCGTGACCCCGGTGGATGATCCGGAGTTGACCGCATTTGGGGCCTTGGCCCGCCCCGTGGCTCCGGTCGCCCCGGCGGCAGCCGTGGTGCCTCCGCCTTCCACGAATGACGTGGAGATCAAGTCACCGATGATCGGGACACTCTACCGGTCTCCGTCGCCGGATGCCGACCCCTATGTGGAGGTGGGAACCGAGGTGGGGCCGGAGACCGTCGTTTGCATCATCGAAGCCATGAAGGTGATGAACGAGATCAAGGCCGAGACACGGGGCATCGTCACCGCGATCGTTGCCGAAAACGCCAAGCCCGTGGAGTTCGGGCAACCCCTGTTCCGCGTTCGTCCGATCTGAACTGTCCGCAGACCGGCCCACTCCATGTCCGCCCGCATCCGGAGGAACGCTGGTCCCGCGCCAAATCGTCACGCCCGACTTCGCCCGTATGTTTGAAAAAGTCCTGGTCGCCAATCGCGGCGAAATTGCGATGCGCATCATCCGCGCGTGCCGCGAGCTGAACATCAAGACCGTCGCCGTCTACTCCAAGGCGGACGCCAGTTCGATGCATGTCCAGGTGGCGGACGAGGCCATTTGCATCGGGGACGGGCCCAGTTCCGACAGCTACCTGCGCATCGACCGGATCATTTCGGCGGCGGAGATCGCCGATGTGGACGCCATCCATCCCGGCTATGGCTTCCTGAGCGAGAACGCCCACTTCGCCGACGTCTGCGAAAGTTGCAACATCCGCTTCATCGGGCCCCGGTCAGCGGCCATGAACGCGCTGCACGACAAGGCATCAAGCCGGAATCTCGCCCGCCGCGCCGGGGTTCCGACGCCTCCGGGATCCGAGGGCCTTGTTGAAACGGAGCAGGATGCGATCAATGTGGCCCGCAAGATCGGGTACCCGGTGATGATCAAGGCGGTTGCCGGGGGTGGAGGACGGGGAATGCGGGTGGCCCACAACGATGTCGCCATGGTGAAGGCCTATCATACGGCCCGGACGGAGGCGGAGAAGGCCTTCGGAAACAGCGGTGTCTACATCGAGAAATTCATTGAGAATCCCCACCACATCGAATTTCAGATCCTGGGGGACACCAAGGGGAACCTCATCCACCTCGGGGAACGGGATTGTTCGATCCAACGACGGAACCAGAAGTTGATCGAGGAGACGCCGTCCCCCTACTTCGAACGCCGGGAGTTCCGCGGATTGCGCAGCCGCATGGGCAAGGCGGCCCTCAAGATCGCCGAACTCGCGGGATACACCAGTGCGGGCACGGTGGAGTTCATCGCTGACGACCACGGCAACTTCTACTTCCTGGAGGTGAACAAGCGAATCCAGGTGGAGCACCCCATTACGGAGGAGGTCACCGGTGTGGATCTCGTCAAACAACAGATCCTGGTCGCCCTGGGGGAAAAGCTTTCGATCGCCCAGGGCGACGTCCACATGAGCGGCCACGCCATTGAATGCCGGATCAATGCCGAAAATCCGTTCAGCGATTTCCGGCCAAGTCCCGGCCGCATCGAAATGTACTATGCGCCCGGGGGCCCCGGGGTTCGGGTGGATTCCCATGCCTACGCGGGCTACACGATTCCCCCCTACTATGATTCGATGATCGGGAAGCTGATCACGCACGGGAAGGATCGAGCCGAGGCGATGAGCCGGATGAGCCGTGCCCTCGGCGAGTACATGGTGACCGGTATCAAGTCCACGATCCCGTTTGAACAGGCCATCCTCCAGGACCCCGATTTTCGTCGCGGCAACTACGACACCGGGTTCATTGAGCGCTTGCTGAGCAGTGCGAAGGTGGAGTTGATCCAGGAAAACGCCTGAACGGACGGATTCCGGATGGCTTCCGGACGGGGTGATGGTAGTGTGCCCCCGTGAGCGCGTCACCGCGGCCTGCCGATTCCGGTCCGTTCACCGAATCGCAGCTGAATGCCCTGCTGAAGCTTCTCGGGGACGAGGATCCCGCAGTGCACCGGATGATTCGCGCCCGGCTGCTGGCCGGGGGGGATCCGGTGTTCCCGTTTCTCGAAAGGCACCGCCTCCATCCCGATCCCTCCATCCGACGCCGGGTCCGGGAACTCCTCGGGGAGCGGGCGGCGGCCCGGTTTGATGGCGAATTCCTTCAGTTCGTGCTTTCCCAGGGGGAGCATCTGGATCTGGAGGAGGGCATCTGGAGGTTTACCCGGACCACCCATCCCGAAATCAATGTCGAGGCCTTCCAGGCCCAACTCGACGAGTGGGCGGCACGGGTGCGGGGATTGCTCCCGTCCGGTTTCGGCCCCGGGGTGGCCCTCGATGCGCTCAACGAGGTGCTGTTTGAGCAGCTCCAGTTTCGGGGAAATACCGAAAACTTCTTCGACCCCGCCAACAGCTATCTCAATCAGGTGATGGATCGACGCCTCGGGATTCCCATCTCCCTGAGCGCGGTATATCTCCTGGTGGCGAAGCGGGTCCAGCTTCCCATGGCGGGCATTGGCATGCCGGCCCATTTCCTTTGCCGGTTTCAGACTCCGATGGCGGAGGTTTACATCGATCCTTTTCATCGGGGGCAACTGCTGACCCGCCTCGATTGCCGCAAGCGCCTGTTGGAATCCGCCATCGGGTACGACGAACGCCACCTGGCGCCCTTGAGCAGCCGCCGGATTCTCCAGCGGATGATCGCCAACCTGCACCTGATCCACAAGGAACGCCGGAATCGGACCGAGGCCGAGCGGCTCCAGCGCTATCTGGTGGCGCTCTCCCGCTGAAGGCGGCGCGTCCGGTCCGACCCTACAGCAGGCCGCCCTGCCTTCCTGTCGGCGGAGGAATTTGGAGACGCCGGTATCCCAGTTCGGTGACCACGCGTCCCTGGGGTGTCCGATGGAGGTAACCTTCCATGATGAGATAGGGCTCATAGACCTCCTCGATCGTGTCCGCTTCCTCCCCAACCGCCACCGCCAGGGACGCCACTCCGACGGGGCCGCCCCCGAACTTGAGAATCGCCGTCTCGAGGATTCGCTTGTCCATCTCGTCGAGCCCGTGCTCGTCGATTTCGAGCATGCCCAGGGCACGGTCCGCGATCTCGCGCGATATCTGTCCATCGCCGCGCACCTCGGCGTAATCGCGGACGCGGCGCAGCAGGTTGTTCGCAATGCGCGGGGTCCCGCGGCTCCGTCGCGCGATCTCCAGGGCGCCGACCGGATCCATGTCCACGCGGAGAAGTCCGGCGGCCCTTTGAAGAATGGATTGGATCTGTTCAGCGGGGTAGTAATCGAGGCGTTCCCGGATTCCAAACCGGGTCAGCAGGGGGGCGCTGAGCAAGCCCGCCCGCGTGGTGGCACCAATGAGCGTAAACCGCGGAAGATTCAGCCGGACACTGCGGGCGTTGGGACCCTGATCAATGATGATGTCGAGCTTGAAGTCCTCCATGGCCGGGTAGAGGTACTCCTCAATGGTCTTCTGAAGTCGGTGAATCTCGTCAATGAACAGGACGTCGCCCTCCTCGAGGTTGGTCAGCAGACCGGCGAGGTCCGCGGCCTTTTCCAGGGTGGGTCCACTGGTCGCCCGCAGGGTCGCGCCCATCGCCCGGGCGAGAATGTTGGCCAGCGTGGTTTTTCCGAGTCCCGGCGGACCACTGAGCAACACGTGATCGAGGGGTTCCTTGCGGCGGCGGGCGGCTTCGACGCTGATTTCGAGGCGTTCCCGGGACTTGGCCTGCCCGGTGAACTCCGAGAACGCCGCGGGACGAAGCGTGGACTCCAGTGCGGAATCCGGATGTTTCAGGACTTCGTTGATCAACCGTTCACCCATCGGCGGGGAGAGTGAAACCCGGGTGCCCCGGATGAAAGCCGGAACCGACGTCTCCCCGTTCCATGCTCATTCTGGGGAAATGCGCAGAAACAGGGTCGCGGCGGCTTCCGGCCAGTCGGAGATGGAAATGCCCCGCTCACCTTCCGCTCCGTCGAGATGCCGCAGTCGCGGAGCATAGGGCCCCCCCAGTGTCGTCGACACCTCCACCGAGTAGCGGCGCCCGGCGATTCCATTCCAGTGAATGGTCCCGGAGTTCCGGTCCGGCGGCTGAAGCCGGACGTCCGCGGGATTCGTTCCGGCAAGCGCTTCCGCGGAATTGGGAACTCCGTCCTGATCGGTGTCCTGATCCCCCGACGGGGCAAGATCGCTGAACCACCTCAACTCCCAGTCATCGGACAGCCCGTCCCCGTCGGAATCCGGGGTGTCCAACCGCAGCGTCACCCGGTCCACCTGCTGTCCCGCAACCGAATGCTGGTGAAGCATCAGGACCTTCAAGGGATTTGCATCGCCCCACCCGAGAGCGAGCGCATCGTTCCGGTGGATGTCCGCCTGGATGTCCAGTCCCTCATCGAACAACGGGGAGCCCTGGAGGCCGTATCGGGTGGCGTCCACCAGCGGGTGGGCGGCGTCAAACTCGATCCAGGGCGTCTCTGTGGATACAATCTCGTGAAGTCCCGTCGTGGTCACCCGGTACCGGAAGCGGGTGTTTGAGGCGCCGAGGCCCAGCGAGCGGAGGGGGGCGGACAGCACGGCGACACGGTTGTGATACGGGGCCGTGTCGCGGAAGGCGGGTTCAAGGACATTGAAGACTCCTCCTGCCGAGAAGAAGTTCGGGGGAATCGAGGTGTCCATCACCAGGGTCATCAAGGCGTCGTTGCTGAGGTCGGCATCGAATCCCTGGCCATTCAGGTTTCCCGCGCTGGAGTTGAGCAGGATGTATTCGGCGATTTCGTCCTGATTGGTGTCGATCTCCACCTCCAAGCCGAGCAGTTCGTATTGCGGAGTCACCCATTCGCCCGCCGTCGCCATTCCGAAAAAGACACGCGCCTCGCCCGGGTCCGCGGCATGCAGGAAATCGGTGGCGACCCCGGCCGCGAGTAGATTCCCGGAATCCCCAACTCCGGGGGACCCTTCGTATCCGAGCTGAAACACGGAGACCAGGGGTTGGGGATGTGCGGAGATGCCGCGGGTGGGCAGGGATATTGTGGCGGATTCCGCCGCCGGGACGCCCACGTTCTCCGCGGTGACGTGGTGGGTTCCAGTTGCACGGGCCACGACATGCCAGGGGAGGCGCAAGCGGGTGTCTCCCGACAGGAACCAAAGGTCACCTCCGGTCTCCTCGAGACGCTGCCGGGGCTTGTCGCCAATCAGCGACGGAGTGGAGTCGTCCCGAACGCGGGCAAACTCGTCGGGGGAAAGCTCCAGGCGGATCGGGACGAGGAGTGACCCGCCTGCAGCCACGGCAATTTCGCGGACACTGGGAACCACAACAACTCCGGCCCGGGGTGCCGTATTGCTGACGGTCACCTGGAAGACCGCCGCCTGATTCCCGTGGTTCACCACCCGGACGTTTCGGGTCAGGCTTTGGAAACCGGAAACTTCAAAGGACCCGAAGGACAGGGAGACACTCCCCGCCGCGGAGTCGGTCCGGACAATGGCATCCGTGCGGAGTGCTGCTTCGAGATGGATGCGCCCGGCCCCTCCGCGGGACTGGGGGTAGGGAACCTGGCGGTCATTCCGGACCGGGGCGGCGGTGTTCATCAGGAGGGCCTTGATGTCCTCCACCGACCAATCGGGGTGCAGCGCCCTTGCCAATGCGGCGGCTCCGGCGACGTGTGGGGACGCCATGGAAGTGCCGGTTTGGGAGACGGAGGCGGCTCCGGATCCGGCTTGCGCGGAGGCAATGCTCGTGCCCGGGGCAGAGAGGTCCGGCTTGAGGTTCTCACCGCGGATCCCGGGTCCCCGCGACGATGACTCATTGATCTGGTCGGCCAGTTCCGGGCGGGCCACGGAGGCAAAGGCGTCGAAGACGGCCGAGAGCCCCGCGTCCAGCTGCGCCTTGAGAATCGAGCCGTCCAGGCGCGAGATCATCAGGGCGGGAATGCGGATGTCGCTGAAGTCCTCCTGAGCCCCCATTTGAATCGGGGCACCATCGACATTGTTCACCATCAGCACGCCCACGGCGCCCGCGTTCTGAGCCCGCCGGATTTTGCGTACGAACGTGCAGGAACCCCGATCGATGAGGGCGATCCTCCCCTGGAGAGCGCCGGGATGGGTGAGATCGTCGCAGGCCAGGATCGGATCCGCGGCGACAACGGGAGCGGAGACCGGACCCACCTCCGACAGCCGGGGAGTGAAGTTGGCCTCGGATGCGGCGTAGTCGCCGACGACCGCCGCAGGCGCCGTCACCCGGATGGTGGTGAAGGTGGTCGCATTGTCGAAGGAGTTGGCCACGGTGATCGCCTCCGGGGCCACGCCGGGGGCGCCGCAGATGTAATGGGTGTTTCCGCTGTTTCCAGCGGCCACCACGACCACGACACCGCGCGCCGCAAGGCGCCGGATTGGCCCGAGTTCGGGATCCAGGGCATCCGCGACTCCAAACGGCACCCCGAGGGAGAGATTCACCACGTCCACGCGATCGGAGAAGTCACCGTCCTGGTTGGGATCCAATGCCCGCTCGAGCGCCTGGGCCACCACGGTGAACCGGGTGGATCCGGATCGACCGAACACCTTGTAGGCATACAACAGCGCCCCGGGGGCGACGCCCGGGCCAATGCGGAACTTGGAGGGATCCAATGCCGGACCGTAGGGACCCGGGAACGGAACACCGTTGGTCAGGACACCCACACCGGCGGCAATGCCGGCCACATGCGTCCCATGGCCATTTTGGGCCGGATCCAATGGGTCGGGATCCGGTATTTCCACGGTGATGCTTCCCGGAGTTTCCCCGCTGCTGTCGTAGTCGTCCCCCACGAAATCATACCCGCCGACCACCTTGGGGGTGGGAAATGTGCCGGGCTCGATCAGCGTCGGATCGTTCTGTGCATACGCCGAGGCATCCCCCGAACCCCCGAAATCCCCATGAAGGTAGTCGATTCCCGAATCGATGATGGCGATTCGAATCCCGGTTCCCGTGATTCCACCCCCATAACTCCACACGGTGGGCGCTCCGATGAAGGGAACGCTGCTCGACAACAAGGATCGGTATTGGGGTTCCCGCCGGATCGACAGCACCCCTGGAATGCTCCGGACGGCGTCCCACTGTCCGGCGGGGATCCGGGCAACCACCGCGTTCAACAGGGTGTCAAATCGTGCGGTCACGGTGCCTCCCAGCGCGACCAGCGCACGTTGGACCTCATCCTGCTGGCGCTGGAGCGCCGCCTTGCGGCCCCCCCCCACGGCAGCCACCGCGGTCTTCAGGGATCCCGGGGCGGGCTCGGACAGAGGATTCCCGGCGAGAATGATCACGACGCTGTCCTCGGAGCGTCCTTCCGTCCGAGCCATCCGCTCGGCGACGAGCGGGCTGCCCGAAAGGAAAAGAATAAGGGAAACAGCGATCGAAAATTTCATGGGATTCCCCGGCCAGGATTCCGGGGATGTTACTCGCGAAGGCAATCGAGCGCGAGGGGGATCCGGGTTTGAAGTCGTTTGAGGCGCCACGGGGGCCCTGGTCCCGGTGAGGGAAGGAATATCCCGCCGGGATGTGCTCTCGGGCGGCCGGACGCGGTGTTTCCCGATTGAGTCATCGGGGCGCTTGTGATTCAACACCCCCGCCGGCTTTTGTCCCTCCGAACGTTCCAATCAATCTTGAGGTCCTGCTCCGTCCATGCCTTCCGATGGGGGAGGGGCAGGGGTCTTCGCCGGCCATGAGGGTTCCCGTGCTCGAGATCCGGGGCCTTCAAGTGGAGTTTCGCTCCCAAGGCGACTGGGTGCGGGTGGTGGACGGGGCCTCCCTGTGCATCCATGAGGGGGAGACCCTGTGCCTGGTGGGGGAGAGCGGCTGCGGAAAGAGCGTCACGGCATTGAGCATCGCCCGCCTGCTACCCCACGGGTTGTCGCGGATTTCCGGTGGCCAGATCCTGCTGCTGGGACGGTCCGTGGAGACGATGACCGTTTCAGAACTGCGCGAAATCCGGGGTTCCGTGGTCAGTTATGTCTTCCAGGAACCCGGGGCCTCGCTCAATCCGGTTTTCCGGGTGGGACGCCAGATCCTGGAATCCCTCCGGCTTCACCGGCCCGGACGCGCCCACGATGCGGAAGTGATCCGTCTTCTGAAGCTGGTCGGGATTCCGGCTCCGGAAGCGCGGATGCGGGACTATCCGCATCAATTGAGCGGTGGAATGCAGCAGAGGATCATGATTGCCATGGCCCTCGCGAGCGAACCCAAGCTGCTGGTGGCGGATGAACCGACGACGGCGCTGGATGTCACGATTCAGGCACAGATTCTGGATCTGATCCGGGACCTGCGGGTGCGGTTGGGAATGGCCGTCCTCCTCATCACCCACAATCTGGGAATTGTGGGGGATTTTGCAGACCGGGTGGCGGTCATGTACGCCGGTCAAATTGTGGAGGAGTCGCCGGCCCGCCCGCTGCTGAGGCGACCGCTGCACCCGTATACGCGCGCCCTGATGCAGTCGATTCCCGAGCTGGGCAGGCCGGCGATCCGACTCCACGCCGTTCCCGGAACGGTGCCCGCGCCGGGCCAGTGGCCTTCCGGATGTCGTTTCGCCCCGAGGTGCGCGCAGGTGCGCTCCGAGTGTGGATCGCTCCGGCCCGAGCTCCACGACGTGGGAGATCAACGGGAGGTCCGTTGTCCCTACTGGCAGGGCTGACTTCCCCGATGGACCTCCTCGATCTCCAAGAAATTCGCGTCCACTTCCCCTTGGATCGGGGAATCCTTGGGCGGGCCGGCGGGATTGTTCGCGCCGTGGATGGCGTCACCCTGGGAGTCGGGGCGGGGGAGGCGGTCGGATTGGTGGGGGAAAGCGGGTGTGGGAAGACCACGCTGGGCCGGGCGATCCTGCGTCTGGTGCCCTTGACCTCGGGCAAGGTGTTGTTCGAGGGGACCGATCTGGCGGTCCTTTCCCCGAGGGCTCTTCGGCCCTGGCGGCGGAAGTTCCAGATGATTTTTCAGGATCCCTTCAGTTCGCTCAACCCCCGATTGACCGTGGGGGAGAGCATCGCGGAGGCGCTGGAGATTCACCGTTTGGTGGCGGGCGGCGCCGAGCGGGGGAAGCGGGTCCGGGAGTTGCTCGAGTCGGTGGGGCTCCGTGCCGAACACGCCACGCGGTTTCCCCATGAATTCAGCGGGGGCCAGCGCCAGCGCATCGGAATCGCCCGGGCGCTTTCGGTGGAGCCGCGCCTGATCGTGTGTGATGAACCCGTGAGCGCCTTGGACGTCAGTGTCCAGGCGCAGGTCATCAACCTCCTGCAGGATCTCCAGAAGGCGCGCGGTCTTTCGCTATTGTTCATCTCCCATGATCTCGCCGTCGTGGAGCATCTTTGCGCCCGGGTCGCCGTGATGTACCTCGGCCGATTGGTTGAAACAGGACCTGCCCGCGTCGTGGCCCGGGAACCGATGCACCCGTACACCCAGGCGCTGCTTTCGGCGGTTCCCGTGGTGGATCCCGACACCCGGCGGAACCGAATCGTCCTTCAGGGAGATGTGCCCTCCCCATTGAATCCGCCGGCGGGTTGCCCATTCCATCCACGGTGTCCGAGGGTTGAGGCGCGATGCCGGGGGGAGGTGCCTCCCCTCCGGGATCTGGGAAATGGACGGCAGGTGGCCTGCCATCTGGCTCCCTGATCCCGTCCCGTCCTGTCGCTGCGCCGTGCGCCAGAAGTATCTGTTACCCGATGCTCTGATTCGTTGCGTCAGAATGGGTGTTACCCCGGGTCCCTCCCTACCGGGGAGGTGGAGCGAAGCTTGGGTAGGCGGCGAAGCAGCCGCCCCAAGCGCAGCGGAACCGACCCGGTAGGGACCCGCCCGCTCACACCGCCAACCGGCGG
>JAEUHD010000276.1 GCA_016793645.1 Verrucomicrobiales bacterium | reverse complement strand
ATCCGTGGGTGTTGGAACAGGGGGACCTGGGACAACTGACCGGGTTCCAGACGGTCAATTACCTGACCAACATCACCCTGCTCGAATCCGCGCTGTCCAATGCCTGGGACAATACCCGGGCCATCTACGTCGAACTTTACGAGAGCACGACCGCACTCGCCGGCACCAATGCGCTTCCGTCCGGAATGACGCTGGGTGAATGGGCGGAGCGATTCCACGAACGCCGTCGCATGGAGTGGCCGGGCTTGAACGATCCCTACCCGCTGGTGCACCGGCACCGTTTCACCCGCACCACCTTCGATCACGAGCCCCAAACCTTCTACTACATCAACGGCTCCGTCTGCTCGACGAACTACGGCGTCATTGTCATCCCGCCTCAGCCCCCGCATGTGGAACGGATCAGCGTTCTGGAAGGCGATGCCATCCGCCTCGTCATTCAGGTCCCGGTGTCCGGCGTCGTGGCGATCGAGTACTCGAGTGACCTTCTGGACTGGCACGCGTTGGAGCCCCGGCTGGTGGAGTCCGGTCTCCTGGACATGACGGAGCCCGCCGCGTCGTTTCCTCCCGGACCCAATGCACGCTTCTTCAGGGCCAGCGGGCCGCCATGATCCCGCGACTCCGGCAGCGTCTCCCGCAGGTCACGGTCCCGCGCCCGAGGGATTCTCTTCGTTCGAACCGGACGGCGTGACGGTATTGGTGTCGGAAGCCCCATGCGGGTCGCACCCGGAGGCCTGGACAGCCGGCCCGCATGGAATACTCCCGCGATTCTCCCCGCGGATCGGGCACCGCCCAACCCCGGGCTTTACAAGTCAGCCTTGCCCCGGATATCGCACATGCCCAAGTCTTAACCCTGATGAGTGTTCCCTCTCCCTCCGAGGAATCCATCCTTGCAGCCGCCCTCCAGATCCCCGGGATCGAACAACGGGCCCGATTCCTCGACCAGGTCTGCAACGACGATGCCGGCCTTCGGCAACGGATTGCGGATCGCCTCAAGGTCGACGACGGGGTGAAGACCGAGCTGAACGCCGTGGCCGCCGCTCCCGATGCGGGTCCCAACTCTCCTGGATCCCGGTCCCCAACACCCGGCTGGGGTGGGGCCCTCGTCGTGGAAGCGCCCGGCGTCCGGATCGGACCCTATAAGCTCCTTCAGCAAATCGGGGAGGGTGGCTGCGGCACCGTGTTCATGGCGGAGCAGGAGGAGCCGGTTCGCCGACGGGTCGCGCTCAAGGTGATCAAGCTGGGGATGGACACCAAGTCCGTCGTCGCCCGGTTCGAAGCGGAGCGGCAGGCGCTGGCGATGATGGACCATCCCAACATTGCCAAGGTCCTGGATGCCGGAACCACGGATTCCGGACGGCCGTTCTTTGTGATGGAGCTGGTGCGGGGAATCCCCATCACCCGCTACTGCGACGAGAACAAACTTCCCGTCCCGCAGCGCCTCGAACTCTTCATCCGGATCTGCGGGGCGATCCAGCACGCACACCACAAGGGCATCATCCACCGCGACATCAAGCCCTCGAACATTCTCGTGACGCTGCACGACGGTCGTCCCGAGCCCAAGGTGATTGACTTTGGCATCGCCAAGGCAACCGAAGGCCGACTCACCGACCGCACGTTGTTCACCGCGTATGAGCAGTTCATTGGCACTCCGGCCTACATGAGTCCCGAACAGGCGGCGATGAGCGGTCTGGACGTGGATACCCGCAGCGACATCTACAGCCTGGGGGTGTTGCTCTATGAACTGCTCACGGGCCGGACGCCCTTCGATGCCCGGGAGCTGGCCGAGGCCGGCTTTGACGAAGTCCGCCGCCGTATCCGGGATGTCGAGCCGCCGTGTCCGAGCAACCGGCTCAGCACCCTCGAAGGCGAAGCCCTGACCACCACCGCACACGCCCATGGCACAGAAGCGCTCAAGCTGGTGTCCTCGATTCGCGGAGATCTGGACTGGATCGTGATGAAGTGCCTGGAGAAGGACCGCACGCGACGTTACGAAACCGCGAATGGCCTGGCAGCGGATCTCCGCAGGTTCCTCGGCCAGGAGCCGGTCCTCGCCCGGCCCCCGAGCACCGCGTACCGCCTTCAGAAGGCGGTCCGCCGAAACCGGCTGGCCTTTGCGGCGGCGGCGGCCGTCTTCGCGGCTCTTACCCTCGGGTTGGCGCTCACCACCTGGCAGGCGATCCGGGCCCGCCGCGAGGCCGCCCGGGCGATCAAGGCGGAGGCCGAGGCCCAAAGGCGGTTGCAGGATTCCGAAGCCATTTCGAAGTTCCTCACCGAGGTGTTTCGAAGTCCGGATCCCCAGCGCGACGGCCGCAACATCACCGTGGCCGAGACGCTCAGCGCGGCCGCCAAAAAGATCGACAAGGACCTGGCGGATCAACCCGACCGCCAGGCACAGCTCCGGTCGACGCTCGCCATGACCCTGTACGGCCTGGGTCTCTATCCGGAGGCCATAGACCTGCAGGAAAAGGTCCGGGACCATCTTCGACTCCGCCTGGGCCCGGACCATCCGGACACCCTCCAGGCACTTCAACTTCTCGCGGAATACTACTGGATCGCCAAACGCACCCCCGAAGCGATTCAACTGGGAGAAGACATCCTCCGTCAGTATCGCGAGCGACTGGGCGTGGAGCACACCAATACGCTGGAGGTGATGAACAATCTGGCGCTGGCCTACTGGGATGCCGATCGCGTGGAGGAAGCGCTGCGGCTGTTGGAGGAAGTGCTTCCGCTCCGCCGCAAGATCAACGGCAGGGAACATCCCAAAACCCAGGAGGTCATCAACAACGTGGGCGTCATGTGGGGGACGCTGAATGAAACTTCAAAAGCCATTCCCCTGTTCGAAGAACTCCTTCCCTTGACGACGAAGACCTTGGGCCGCGAACACCCCGAAACTCTCTCGACGATGTCCAACCTCGGGGCCAACTACGGACTTGCCGGCCGGCATGCCGATTCGTTGCCACTGCTGGCGGAGGCGGCGCGGCTAAGTCAAAAGGTACTCGGCCCCAATCATCCCGCGACAATGGCCCGCACGACCAGTCTCTCGGATGGCTATTCCGTGATGGGTCGCCGAGACGAGGCCGCTAAACTGTTGGAGGCGCTTGCGGACACCAGTCGCCGGATCAACGCCAAGGATCCACCAAAACTTGCAGACCAACTGGCAAGGGTCGCCTTTTCATTTGAACGGTTGGGCGATTTCGACCGTTCCATTCTCCTGCTCCAGGAGGCCATTCGCATCAGCCCCGATACCCTGAACAATGCCTACTTTGTATTGATCCGCGCCCTGATCCTTCGCGAACGCTATCCCGAAGCCTTGCAAGTTATTCCGAAGGCCATGGACCATTTTGCCGGGAATCCCGGCCGTTTGCAGCAGGTGACGGAGTTCGGCCAACTGGCGCAGGCTGCTTCCGGACCGGAGGGGTTGAAGTCGGCCCAAGCCCAGCGGTATCTCCGGGAATACCTCGAGAGAGAACGCCGCAGTGCGGCGGACCATCCCAACGACAGCGGCCCGCTTCGCCGTCTGGCCCTCTTTCACCTCTGGCAGGGCGAGACCAACGCCGCTTTGGAACTGGGGCAGCGCTTGGTGACCCTGGCAGGCACGTCGCGGGATGAGACGTTGTTGGAGCGCGCCGCCACGACGGTCCTCCTCGTCCCCCGTTCCAACCCCGATTTGTGGGCACCCGGAATCGCCGCCGCCCGGCGGGCGTCGGAAGTGTCCCAGGGACGGAATCCGTGGGCAAATCTCGCTCAGTGCCTCGCCGATTACCGCGAGGGACGGTTTGCCGAAGTGGATTCCGGCGCCGCCCGGGTGCTCGGAAGCGCCGCAGACAACAATCCTCTCCGCGGACAGGCAGTCGCCCTCCGGGCCATGGCCCGATGGCAGCGTGGCCAGCAGGAACAGGCCCGGGCCGACCTTGCGGAAGTGCAACTCCGACTCCCGCGATCCCGGTACCGCACTCCCCTGGTCCCGGCCATCTTGGATGACAACGAAATGGCGATGATCCTCCTCTACGAGGAGGCCGCAGGGCTCATTCGCGCCGCTTCGCCGGGCCCCTAGCCCGGATTTTCCACCCCCTGGTCACCAAACCCAGGTCGGTGAAGTCGCCTTCGAATCCAAGGCCCCGCTCAAGGCACCACCACGCGCCAGAAGGAGGCACCGCCCTCGGGAACGGGCACGGCAATCGTTTCATCGGCGGAGCCGAGGGTGAACGACTGGGTGGTCGCCCAGTCGCCTCCGGCGAGGCTGGTCCGCTGCTGGAGGTCCACCCGGGTCCCGGCCGGAGCCTGGATTCCCAATTGCAGGGTTTTGTTGATCCACGAGAGGCGCGCCACGGGCGGCGCCGCGG
Organism: Verrucomicrobiales bacterium; assembly: GCA_016793645.1. Classification (GTDB taxonomy): domain Bacteria; phylum Verrucomicrobiota; class Verrucomicrobiia; order Limisphaerales; family UBA9464; genus UBA9464. The sequence continues at coordinate 688 of JAEUHD010000276.1, read as the reverse complement.
CGGGCGCATCGCCGAGGTCGGCCACACCGTCCCCGTCCGCGTCGTTCGGGTCGTCGATGAACACATCCCAGAGATCAAACTCATCCTGGAAATCGGGGGTGGAGGGAACGCCGTCGACAAAGAAAAACGAGCCGACGTACTGCTTCCGAAGCGGGACCCGGACGAGGCTCAGATCCACGTCCTCAATCTCCTTGGAACCGATCACCTCAAAGACCTCCTCCAGGGAGTTGGTCCATTCCGCGGCCAGGCGCTCAAGGGTACCATCCGCAGCCAGCGTCAACGGGAACGAACCGGAGAAGTGCCCGTCCGCTCCGACCCGGTTCAGGTTCACCGTCCCGGGAATGCGGCCGTCGGCTGCGGGCGGTGTGTAGGCGAGCGTTCCCTGGTATTGGAAGATCTCAAACGTATGGGTGAAGGTCAGGTCACCGATCAGCAGGGACGGAAACGCGGGAAAGGAAAGCGTCACCGTTCCCGTGGCCTCGCCGGCGGTACGCTGCCAGACCGCGGTCACCGCCTGCGACTTGCCTCCCAACGTCACGGTGCCCGTGGTTTGTCCACTGACCGCGCGGTCCACTTCAAAGAAGTCCGTGAGGAAGTTCAGGTTCGCGTCCCCCGGATTGGGAATCTCCACATCCAGGACCCCGACATCCACCACCCCAAAGTCCACATTCTCCAGCGTGAAGACGGA
>JAEUHD010000265.1 GCA_016793645.1 Verrucomicrobiales bacterium | reverse complement strand
CGATTCGAGGGAACGGACGTCATCGTGAGCCGCATGCACGATCTGCTCGCCGAGGATCTGGGCAGTGAGCGCTACATCACCCTGTTGCTGGTACGACTGGATCCCGCATCCCGCACCCTGACCTACACGAACGCCGGCCATCCGTCGGGACAGCTCCTCGACGCGTCCGGCCACATCAAGGCCGTGTTGAAACGTTCAGGGCGGCCCCTCGGACGACAGGGCGCAACCCCGTATCCGCCCACGGAACCGGTACCCCTCGCCGCAGGAGACATCCTGCTGATGCTCACCGATGGCATTGACGAGGCCATGCGCGCCGACGGCGAGGTCTTTGGTGTGGAACGGGCCATCGAGGTGGTCCGCCAGCATCGGGACCTTCCCGCTGCGGAATTGGTGGAACTCATCTGCCGTACCGCGACCGAATTCACCAAGCCCGAACCGCAGGCCGATGACCTCACGGTGGTCGTGGTCAAGGTGCTGTAGCCCCGGCCTCCGCCGGAGACTCCATCCGCACCCCGCTGAGGTCGCAGCTCCCGGCGACGGTCCCGTCCGCCGTTGAACTCCTATCCAACCCGCGCCGTGACCGCCCCGGTGCAGCGCACACACAGCGTCGGATGCGCCGGATGGGTCCCCAGATCGGTCTCCCAGTGCCAGCAACGCTCGCACTTCCGGCGCCCCGAAACGGAGGCCGGCTCCACGCGGATCCCCGGCTCGGCAGCCTCCGCGACCGTGACGCCGGAAACATTGAGGATCTCCTTCAGGACATCGGATTGACCTTCAACGGATGTCCGCTCACCCGCGGTCAACTCGAGATGAACCACGGCATCCAGGGACTTTCCAATGAGCTTCGCCTGGCGCGCCTTCTCCAGCTCGGGAAGCACCCGCTCGCGCAACGCCAACAGCGGTGCCATCGCCGGCTGCTCCGTCGCCGTCAGCGGAATCCACACCGACAGGTGCACTGATTCCGTGGTCCGGCCCGGGATGAATTCCCAGGCCTCCTCGGCGGTGAACACCAGGATTGGTGACAACATCTGGCAGAGCCGGGTCACCATGCGGTGCAGCGCGGTCTGCGTGCTGCGGCGGCGCGGGGCATGGGCCGCGTCGGTGTACAACCGGTCCTTCACCATGTCGTGATACTGAGCACTCAACTGGACCGCGATGAACTGCGACAGGCGCTGGTACACGACATGAAACTCATGCGCGGCGTAGGCGGACGCCACCGCGGACTCCAGTTGGGCGAACTCGGAAAGGATCCACCGGTCCAGCGGCGTGAGATCCGTATCCGGCACCACGTGCGCCGCGGGATCAAAGTCGTAGAGGTTGCTGAGCTGGTACCGGAGCGAATTTCGGATCAGACGGTAGGTCTCACCCACCTTCTTGAGACGCTCCTCACTGACCACGATGTCGTTGCGGTAATCCTGTGACGCCACCCACAGGCGCAGCACGTCCGCGCCATACTCCTTGATGTAGCGCTCCGCGGTCTGCGGCTTCTGGTAGCCGCCGGCACCCTGCTTGGACTTCGAGATCTTCTCCCGATCCTCGTCCACCATGAAGCCGTGCGTCAGCACGGTGCGATACGGCGCCGCCCCGTTGCCCGCCAGGGACAGCAGCAACGACGACTGGAACCAGCCGCGATGCTGGTCGGAGCCCTCGAGATAAACATCCGCCTGCCAGCGCTGGGCCGAATCGGGCGCGGCATCGGGATGCGACAACTCCGCGCGTCGCATCAACACCGCGCGGGACGAACTCCCCGAGTCGATCCAGACGTCGAGCGTGTCGAGTCCCTTGCGCGCGGCTTCCGGTCCGGTCCAGCCCTCGGGACGACACTTCGCCCACAACTCGTCCACCGGCGTCGCAAACCAGACATTGCTGCCATGCCCGCCCACCAGGTCCGCGGCACGGCGGACGATGGCCGCGTTGAGGATGGGCTCGCCCGCAGCGTCATAGAAGGCGGGTATCGGAACACCCCACGACCGCTGCCGGGAAATGCACCAGTCCGGACGGGTGGTGACCGCGCCCTCGATGCGGTTGCGTCCCCAGTCCGGAACCCAGTTCACCCCGCGGATGGCTTCCAGCGCCCGCGCCCGGAAGGTCGTGTCGGAGCCGGTCTGGACGTGATCGACGCGGATGAACCACTGGTCCACCGCTCGAAAAATGATCGGCGTCTTCGAGCGCCAGCAATGCGGATAGCTGTGTCGATACTCCTCGCGAAACGCGAGAGCCTCCTTCTCCACCAACAGGGCGAGCACCGCCTCGTTGGCGTCGGAACGGTTGTTTTTCTCGAGGGTCGATTTGCCCACCAGCGACTCGGGCAACTGCTGCTCACGGGGCAGATCCGCGGTGGGCGCCAGACGCCCGTCGTCATCGACCGGACAGTAGATCGGCAGCCCCACCTGAAGCCCCAGCTGGTAGTCGTCCGCACCATGGCCAGGCGCGATGTGGACGAATCCGGTGCCGGTGTCGCTGGTGACGAACCCCGCCGGATACAACCGTCCGGTGCGCGCGCAAAACGGATGCTCGTACTCCAGCGTCGCCAACTCCTCGGCGTGCAGGGTCCGGACGATCTGGTAGCTTTCCCAGCCAAGTTTTTCGGAAACGGCGGACAGCAGGGGATTGGCGACGATGTAGGCTCCGCCTTCGACAATGACGAGGGAGTAGTGGAAGGCCGGATTGAACGCGACGGCGAGATTCGCCGGGAGTGTCCAGGGCGTGGTCGTCCAGATGAGCACGTAGGTGTTCGGCTCGCCCTTGAGACGAAACCGCACGTACACGCTCTGGCTGACATGGTCCGCGTACTCCACCTCGGCTTCCGCCAGGGCGGTTTTGAATGGAATGCTCCAGTACACGGGTTTCTTGCCCCGGTAGACGAACCCCTTCTCCACCAGGTCCGCGAGCAACCGCAGCTCGTCGGCCTCGTACTGGCGGTCGAGCGTCAGGTAGGGATGGTCCCAGTCCCCGAAAATCCCGAGGCGCTTGAACTGGGTGCGCTGGAGATCGACGAACTTGCGCGCGTAGGCGTCGCACTCGCTCCGGATCGCCGCGGCATCGGCGTCCCCGCGTCCCGCCGCGCGAAGTTCCTGCGTCACCTTGGACTCGATGGGCAACCCGTGGCAGTCCCATCCGGGAACATACGGCGCCTGCCGGCCCCGCAGCGACTCGTGGCGGATCACCAGGTCCTTGAGCACCTTGTTCAGCGCCGTGCCGACATGGACATCCCCGTTCGCGAACGGCGGGCCGTCGTGGAGCACAAACCGGGGCGCCCCGGCGCGGGCCTGCTGGATCTTCCCGTAAATCCCCTCCGCCTCCCAGCGGGCGAGGCGTTGCGGTTCGCGCTGCACCAGGCCGGCTTGCATCGGAAACTCCGTGCGGGGCAGGTTCAGCGTGTTCTTGTAGTCCATCGGGGCACTCATCGGTGGCGCTTGAAACGGGCGCGCAACCTACCGGCCGCCCCGGCTGCGGCAAAGGCCAATTCACAGGGCCGCCAACAACACCGCCCCAAGCTCGGCGTCCGAAAGGGCGACCGGATTCGCCTTCATGCTGCTGGCACTCCGCGCCTGACGGATCAGCTCCGGGAACTCCCGTTCCGAAACCCCATGCGCCCCCAGGCCGCGAATCCCCATGGACGCCACGCGCTCCGCCAGATGCGGCGCAAGATCGTCCACCGTGGCGTCCGGACGGCCGGTCAGCCATTGCGCCGCCTCCCCGTACCGCGCCAGCGAACCGCCCTCCGGTGCCCGCGCCCGCAACGCCGCCACATTCGCCGCCGTCACCGGCGCCAGAAGCGCCGCACAGACCGCCCCATGCGGGGCATCGAATCGACCCCCGATCGGGCCTGCAAACCCATGCACCGCCCCCAGGCCGGCGTTCGCCAAAGCCAGCCCGCTGAACATCGCCGCCCATTGAACCCCGGCCCGGGCCTCCACATTGGTCCCGTTCCGCCAGGCCTCGGGCAGGGCCCGGGCGATGCGGACGAGTCCCTCGCGACAGAGACCGTCGGTCATCGGATTCGCCCGGGTGCACACGTAGGCCTCCAACAACTGGGTCAGGGCGTCCAATCCCGTCGTCGCAGTCAGCGCCGGGGACAACCCCAGGGTCAGTTCCGGATCCACGAGCGCCACGCGGGGAAGCATCCGGGGACTGCGAAGACTCACCTTCACCTGGTGTTCGGGCGAGGACAGCACGGCATTGCGGGTCACCTCGGAACCGGTGCCGGCCGTGGTCGGAATGGCCACGAGCGGGAGCGGATCCGCGCCGAGCGGACGTCCACGCCCGATCACCTCGACGTACTCCAGCGGATCCCCGGGATTCATCGCCAGCGCGGCGATGGCCTTGCCGGCGTCCAGGACACTCCCGCCGCCGATGGCCACCACCACCTCGACCCGTTCCCCCCGGGCAAACTCCGCCCCGGACGCAGCCCCGGCCAGGGTGGGCTCGTGCCGGACCACCCACGGGACCGTCGCCACTCCAACCGGAGCCAGGAGCCCCTCCACCAGGGTCCGAAACTCCCCGCGCGCACCGCCCACCACCAGGGCCCGGGTGCCGAATCCGGCGACCAGCGGACCCAACTCGCGGAGGCGTCCCGGTCCAAACAGGATCCGGCCGGCGGTGGCAAATTCGAAGTGCATCCCGTGAACGCCCTGTCCGGATTTCCGAAAGGACGCGCGATTTCCTACCCGAGCCGAGGGCCCGGGACGAGATCCAACTCCCCGGTCGGGTTCCCCCATCCCAATTCCCGGATTGGCGCGCCGGGGAATTTCAGTAACCTGCGGCCCGTCAGTTCAACTCCCATCCCCTCAACGTCCGTACCACCCGTTCCATGGCTACCACCTCCCACGTCTGGCACTTCTTCCGCGCCGGCGGTTTCGACCAGGTCAAACTCGAAAGCGGCGCCGACCTGATGAACCTGCACCAGCTCGACCAGAAACTCTGGGTCGCACTGGCGTGCCCGGTGAACGGCCTGGAATTCGACAGCCGCACCCTGTCGATCATCGACACCGACAAGGACGGCCGCGTCCGCGCCCCCGAACTGATTGCCGCGGTCCAGTGGGCCGGCTCCCTCCTCAAGGATCCCAACGAACTGGTGAAGGCGGGCGCCACGCTTCCGCTGGCGGCGATCAACGACGCCACTCCGGAAGGGAAGACCGTGCTGAACTCCGCGCGGCAGATCCTCGCCCACCTCGGCAGGAAGGACGCCACGGAGATCTCGGTCGCGGACACCACCGACACGGCCAAGATTTTTGCCCAGACCGCCTTCAACGGAGACGGCATCATCGTGGAGGACTCCGCGGGCGACGACGCCACCAAGGCGGTGATCCGGGATATCCTCCAATGCCTGGGTCCGGTGAACGACCGCTCGGGTCGCCCGGGCGTGGACGCCGGGAAGGTCGGCCAGTTCTTCGGCGAGCTCGCCGCCTATGACGCCTGGGTGAAGCAGGCGGAGACGCAGGGAGCCGAGGTCCTCCCGCTCGGCAACGCCACACGGGCCGCCTTCGCCGCCCTGAAGGCGGTCAAGGCCAAGGTGGACGACTATTTCGGACGCTGCCGGCTTGCCGCCTTCGATCCGCGCGCCGCCGCCATCCTCAACCGGAACGAGACGGAGTATCTGGCCGTGGCCGCCAAGGACCTGACCATCTCCGCCAATGAAATCGCCGGCTTTCCGCTCGCGCAGGTCGCCGCCGGGAAGGCGCTGCCGCTCTCGGCCGGCCTCAACCCGGCCTGGGTCGCCCCCTTGGCAAAATTCGAGGCGGCCGTGGTCAAGCCCATCCTCGGGGACAAGACCGAGCTCACCGAGGCGGATTGGGCCGCGCTCAACGCCAAGTTCGTCAGCTACGCCACCTGGCAGGGGGCCAAAATGGGGAGCCTGGTCGAGCCTCTCGGGATCGCGCGCGTCCGCGAAATCCTCACCTCCAAGGCCCAGGCGGAACTCGGAGCCCTGATCGCCAAGGACCGCGCGGAGGAATCCAATGTCAACGCCATCGCCACCGTGGACAAGCTGGTGCGCTTCCACCGCGACCTGCACCTGCTCTGCATCAATTTTGTCAGCTTCAAGGATTTCTACGACCGCGGTGAGCCGGCCATCTTCCAGGCCGGGAAACTGTTCCTCGACCAGAGAAGCTGTGACCTGGTGATGACCGTCGAGGATTCCGGCAAGCATGCCACCATGGCCCCGCTCGCCGGCAGCTACCTCACCTACCTGGAATGCAGCCGCAGGGGCTCCGGCGAGAAGCTCAACATCGTGGCCGCCATCACGGACGGCGATTGCGACAACCTCATGGTCGGTCGCAACGGGATCTTCTACGACCGCAAGGGACGCGACTGGGACGCCACCGTCACCAAGATCGTCGATAATCCCATCAGCATCCGCCAGGCGTTCTGGTCGCCGTACAAGAAGCTGGCCCGGTTCATCCAGGAGCAGATCGCGAAACGCGCCGCGGCTGCGGACAACGCCGCCACCGAAAAGCTCACCAAGGCCGCCATGGCGGCCGGACAGGCTGCGGAGACCGGCAAGGCGGAACCGCCACCGAAACCCAAGGTGGACACCGGCATGGTCACCGCATTGGCCGTCGGCGCCGCGGGCCTCGGCGGCATGATCGGCAGCATCGTCAACGGATTCCTCAACCTCGGCGGCTTCATGCCGCTGGGAGTGATCGGCATCCTGCTGCTGATCTCCGGACCGTCCATGATCCTCGCGTGGCTGAAGCTGCGGAACCGGAACCTCGGTCCGCTGCTCGACGCCAATGGCTGGGCCATCAACACCCGGGCGCGCATCAACGTCCCCTTCGGCACCTCGCTCACCAGCCTGGCTTCACTGCCGCCCGGTTCACAGCGGGACCTCACCGATCCGTACGCCGACAAGGCCAACCCCTGGCCCAAGATTCTGATCTTCCTCATCCTCCTTGGACTCGCGGGCGCCGTCCTCAACCGGAAGGGATACCTCCACAAGTGGACCGGATTCGGCACGGAGGTCAAACAGGAGGCCCCGTCGGGTCTGGACACCAACGCCCCCGCCGCCAAGCAGCCCTGACGCGGGCCGGCGGGGTATTGCCTTTGGCCTTTCCGCGCACCGCGGCTAGGCTGGGCGTCCAGTGAACGCCGAGACCAATGCCCCGTCCGCCGCGGCGCGGCCCACCAACCGCCTGGCGCGGGAGAAGTCGCCCTACCTGCTGCAGCATGCCCACAACCCCGTGGACTGGTATCCGTGGGGCGGAGAGGCCTTTGCCCGGGCGAAGTCCGAGGACAAGCCGATTTTCCTCAGCATCGGCTACTCGACCTGCCACTGGTGCCACGTCATGGAGCGGGAGTCCTTTGAGGACGCCCGGGTGGGCGCGTTCCTCAAGGAACACTTCATCAGCATCAAGCTGGACCGCGAGGAGCGCCCCGATGTGGACAAGATCTACATGGCGTTCGTGCAATCCACGACCGGCGGCGGCGGCTGGCCGCTGAACGTGTTCCTCACGCCGGAGCTGCGTCCGTTTTACGGCGGCACCTACTTCCCGCCCGAGGTCCGGCACGGGCGTCCGAGCTTCCTCAACCTGCTCGAGAAAATCGTTGAGGTGTGGAAGACGCGGCGGGCCGACATCAACGAGTCCGCGCGCGACGTCACCGAGCGCCTGCGGAGCATGGCCGCGCACGACCCCGACAACGCCTTCCCCACCGGGGAACGGGAATTGCACGGGGCCGGGCAGTCGTTCCTGACCGAGTACGATCCGATGTACGGCGGATTCGGCCACGCGCCGAAGTTCCCCCGCCCGAGCCAGCCGATCTTCCTGCTCCGATACGCGGCGCGGTTCGGTGCCGCGGACGCCACCCAGGCGGTGCTCCACACCTGCGACGGCATGGCCGACGGCGGCATGAACGACCAACTGGGGGGAGGATTCGCCCGCTACTCCGTCGATGAGCGCTGGCTCGTGCCCCACTTCGAGAAGATGCTCTACGACCAGGCCCAACTGGTTCAGCTCTACCTCGACGCCCATCTCATCAGTGGCAACCCGCGCCCGGCCGCCGTCGCCCGCGACGTGCTCCGGTACGTCCAGCGCGACATGACGCATCCCGAGGGCGGGTTCTATTCCGCCGAGGACGCCGACAGCGAGGGCAAGGAGGGCAAGTTCTATTGCTGGACGCTGGCCGAGCTTAAGGCGCTCCTCACCCCCGAGGAACTCGCCGTGGCCACGCGGTACTTTGGTGTGACCGAGGCCGGGAACTTCCTGGACCACTCCGACCCGGATCCGCTGAAGGGACAAAACGTCCTGAGCATTGCGGTGCCCCGGCTCGAGGACGCCGAAAAGCCGCTCGTGGAATCCGCGCGCGCCAAACTGCTGGCCGCGCGGTCCCGTCGGGTCCGGCCGCATCTCGATGACAAGGTGCTGACGTCCTGGAACGGCATGATGCTCGGCGCCTTCGCCCGCGGCTATGGCGTGCTGGGGGACGCCGGGTTCCGCGACGCGGCGCTCCGCAACCTGGCCTTCCTGCAATCCAAGCTCTGGGATCCGGCCACCCGGACCCTTCACAGCCGCTGGCGCGACGGACACCGCGACTCGGTGCAGCTTCTGGATGCCTATGCCAACCTCCTGGCGGGCGTCACCGACCTGTACGAGGTGACCCTGGATCCCGCCCACCTGCAGTTCGCCTCGGACCTCGCAGACGCCATGATCGCGCGATTCCACGACCCGGCGGCGGGAGGATTCTGGCAGACGGTGGCGGACGCCCCGGATCTGCTCCTGCGTTCCAAGGATGACTACGACGGGGCCGAGCCCTCGGGAAACAGCGTGGCCGCCCTGGCGCTTCTCCGACTCGCCGCAATCTGCGACCGCAAGGACTGGCGCGTCGCCGCGGAGAAGACCCTCCGGCTCTTTGCGCAGCGGTTGCACCAGTTCCCCCACGCCGTTCCCCACCTGCTGCTGGCCCTCGACTTCTCGCTGCAGGAACCGAGGCGGGTGGTGGTGGCCGGGGACTTCACCTGCGGCAGCACGCGCAGCCTGGTCCAGGCCGCCCACGGGGTTTTCCAGCCCCACAAGGTGGTGCTGGGGAATGCCGGTCCGGTCGAGGCCTTCGCCCGCACCCTGCCCGTCCACGAGGAGTATTCGCAGGCATTCTGCTGCACGGGAACTGCGTGCCAGCCCCCCACCCGGGACCGCGCCACGGTGCAGGCATTGCTGCGCGGCACGACCCCATGAGGACCCGGGGTGCCATTGAATTCTGGAAAAACCCGTTGACCCAACGCCGGCATTTGGTAGGAATCCCGCTCCCTTTTGAGGGAAACCGATGAAGACTTTTCTGCCCAAGGTGGATGTGCAGCGGCGCAAGTGGCGTGTGATTGACGCCAAGGGTGCCGTGCTCGGCCGCCTCGCCTCCCAGGTCGCGGACGCCCTCCGTGGCAAGGACAAACCCTCCTTCACCCCGCATCTCGACGCTGGCGACTTCGTGGTCGTCATCAACGCCGAGCAGGTGGTGCTGACGGGCAACAAGGAATCCGCCAAGGAATACATGTCGTATTCCGGGTGGAAGGGCGGCGAGAAGTACCGCTCCGTGTCCCAGATCCGCTCGCAGCACCCGGAGCGCCTGGTCCACCACGCCGTCCGCGGCATGCTCCCGAAGAACCGCCTCGGCGACCGGCTGATCACCAAGCTCAAGGTCTGCGTGGGTGCCTCGCACCCGCACACCGCCCAAAAGCCCGAGACGATGGTCTACGCCGGCTGAGTCCATTTTCTCCGAATCCCCCCTTTTTCCCATGTCCCAATCCGCCCAGTTTCTCGGCACCGGCCGCCGCAAGACCGCCGTGGCGCGCGTCCGCCTCGCCCCCGGCAACGGCAACATCCAGATCAACAAGCGCCCGCTGGAGGGCTACTTCCCGGTGGAGTCGCACCGCACCGCCGTTCATCAGCCGTTCGTGGTCACCGCGACCCTGGGCAAGTATGACGTCTTCATCTCCGTGAAGGGCGGAGGCCCCAACGGCCAGGCCGTGGCCTGCCAGCATGGCATCGCCCGCGCCCTGCTGCTGGTGGACGCCGCGCTGCGCCCCCTGCTCAAGGCCGAGAAGCTGCTGACCCGCGACTCCCGCATGCGCGAGCGCAAGAAGTACGGCCAGCCCGGCGCCCGGAAGCGCTTCCAGTTCAGCAAGCGCTGAGTTCAGGAAGTTCCTCCTGCAAGCCCCGCCGGCCTCCGCCGCGGGGTTTTTTTATGCTCAGGACCCGCCCTCCCTTCGAAGTCTCCGACGATCCGGTCCGCCTGGACCGGACCGCCATCCACGCCGCGCTGGCCACCTCCTACTGGGCGACCCACATCCCTCGCGACGTCGTGGACCGCGCCTTGGCGAACTCCCTGTGCCTCGGACTCTATCACGGGGCGGACCAGATTGGACTCGCCCGTGCGGTGACCGACCGGGCGACCTACGCCTACCTCTGCGACGTGTACGTCCTTGAGCCGTGGCGCGGTCGCGGCCTCGGCACCTGGCTGATCGATTGTCTGCTGCAGCACCCCGACCTCCAGGGACTCCGCAGGCTCCAGTTGGTCACTCGGGACGCCCACCCGTTGTACCAGCGGTTCGGCTTTGTTCCCGCCCCGGATCCGGCTTCGCACCTCGAGAAGCGGGATCCCGATGTTTACAAACGCCCCCCCACGGACCGAATCTCCTCCCCGTAACAATCTCATGCACGACGTCTGCACCCCCGTCCGCGCCGCCATTGTCGGCGCCTCCGGCTACTCCGGTGAGGAACTGGTCCGGTTGCTCCTGAACCACCCCCGCGTGGATCTGGTGGCCGTGACCTCCCGCTCCAACTCCGGACAATCCGTTGCCCAGGTGTTCCCCCGCTTCGCCAGCCACCCCGACGCACGCTCCCTGCGCTTCTCCGATCCGAACCCCTCCGTCCTGGCCACCCAGGCGGACGTCGTCTTCCTCGCGCTGCCCCATGGCGTCGCCGCCGAGTTCGCCGTGCCGCTCCACGCCGCCGGGGTCACGGTCATCGATCTCAGCGCCGACTTTCGGCTCCGCAGCGCGGCCGTCTATCGCGAATTCTACGCCCACGAACATCCCGCACCGGAACTCCTGTCCCAGGCCGTGTACGGGCTCCCGGAGGTTTACCGCGAGCGCATCCGAACCGCGTCGTTGATCGCCTCTCCCGGATGCTACCCCACCAGCATCCTGCTGCCCACGCTGCCCCTGATCCGGGCGGGACTCATCCGCTCCGCCGGAATCATCGCCGACTCCCTCAGCGGCGTCAGCGGGGCCGGGCGGAAGGCCGAGGCCGATTATCTGTTCTGCGAATGCAATGAAAGCGTCCGGGCGTATGGGCTCCCGAAGCACCGTCATTTGTCCGAGATCGAACAGGAACTGTCCCTCGCCGCCGGCGAACCCGTCACGATCCAATTCACGCCGCACCTGATTCCAGTGAACCGGGGCATTCTCACCACCCTGTACCTGGCCCCGACCCGACACTTCAAGACGCCCGAGGAGGCGGCCGCCCTCGACGCCGAGATCGCCGCCTGCTACCGCGCCGCGTACGCCCAGGAACCGTTCGTGCGGGTGCTGGAGGGACGCGCCCTGCCCGACACGAAGAATGTGGTCGGCACCAACGTGGTGGAACTCGCCTGGCGCCTGGATCCGCGGACCGGACGCCTCCTCGTCGTCAGCGCCGAGGACAACATCCTCAAGGGCGCCAGTGGACAGGCCATCCAGAGCATGAACATCCGCTACGGCTTTCCGGAAACCGAAGGCCTGCTCTGATCCTTGGGGAGTGCGGCCGTACTCCGAACCCTGGCGGACTCCTCCGCCCCGGTACGTCGCGAAGCGTCGTGGAGTGCGGTAGTCCTCTACCGCTTTCCATCCCGCCGGAACACGCCCCGGAAAACTCCTCGCCCCAGCCACGAACCACGCGCCATTCCAAAGCGGCAGCGCCGCTGCCGCACTCCCCACCCTGGCGGAATCCCCCGCACCCCGGTGCATCGCGAAGCGTCGTGGAGTGCGGTAGTCCTCTACCGCTTTCCATCCCGCCGGAACACGCCCCGGAAAACTCCTCGCCCCAGCCACAAACCACGCGCCGTTCCAAAGCGGCAGCTCCGCTGCCGCACTCCAAACCCTGGCGGAATCCCCCGCGCCCCGGTGCGTCGCGAAGCGTCTTGGACTGCGGTAGTCCTCTACCGCTTTCCATCCCGCCGGAACGCGCCCCGGAAAACTCCTCGCCCCAGCCACAAACCACGCA
>JAEUHD010000227.1 GCA_016793645.1 Verrucomicrobiales bacterium | reverse complement strand
ACTCGATCGGATTCCAGGACGGGGGCAATCGACTGATCCTGGGAGGGGGTGGGAAGGAATCCCGAATCGCCCTATGGGACGTCGCCACCCAACTCGAGCTGGTGCGCCTCGAGTCGAAGGGGGAGATCCTCGATGTCTCCTCGGGCGGGGGCCTCCTGATCGCCGATTCGAGACTCCATTCGAAGAGCCTTCTTCAACTGTGGCGTGCCCCGTCGTGGGAGGAGATCGAACGTGCAGAAGCCGCGCGCCCCAACGTCACGGCCGCGGTGGGCCGGTGAATTCCAAGGGCGGGCAGACACGCAGCTCCACCCCATCAAGCTGGGTGGCTGCGGGCTGCGCCCGCGGGTGATCCCTCCGACGCACCTGCTGTGCGGAGGACCCACGCGCAACCTCTCCCCGCACCCCCTATCCGCAGCGGCGCTGCTGCGGACCGAATTCAGAACCGCGCGGCAGCGCGGCTCCACCCCCCCTCTCAACTGGGTGGCTGCGGGCTGCGCCCGCCGGTGACTTCTCCGACGCACCGCCGTGCGGCCGGGAGGCTATACCTTCTCGACGCGGAGCCGCCCCAGCAGACCCGCCGGACGAAACAGGAGAATCAGGATCAGGATTGCGAAGGCGATGGCGTCCCGAAAGGTGGACGCCCGGGTCCCCGACACCATCGTCTCCACCAATCCGATGAGCATCCCGCCCAACGCCGCACCGGGCAGGTTGCCGATGCCCCCCAGGACGGCGGCGACGAACGCCTTGAGCCCCGGCAGCGTGCCCATGAGCGGGTCGATGCTGGGATAATTCATCGCGTAGAGAATCCCCCCGGCACCGGCGAGGGCCGAGCCCAGCGCGAACGTGAATGAGATCACGCGGTCGTTGTTGATGCCGACCAGGGAGGCGGCGGTTGCGTTGAAGGACAAGGCCCGCATCGCGGTCCCCATCCGCGTGTGATTCACCACCCAGTGGAGGGTGCCGAGCAGCACCAGCGTCACGAGCAGGACAATGATCTGGTTGCTGGAGACGGTGAGTCCGCCGAAATGAAGCTGCGTGACGGGGAAGATGGCCGGAAAGGGTTTGGGATTCGCCCCGAAGATCTTTTGTCCGAGATTCTGAAGCAACAGTGAGACTCCGATGGCGGTGATCAGGACCGTGAGGGTTGAACGGTTGCGCAGGGGACGGTAGGCCAGCTTTTCGATGAGGACGCCCAGGACGGCGCATCCGGCCATGGCCCCCGACAGGACCAGCATGCCGCCCAGGATCGTTCCCGACCCCACCCGGGGGGCCAGGTAGAATCCGAGGTAGGCGCCCACCATGAACACGTCGCTGTGGGCGAAATTGATGAAGCGCAGCACGCCATAAACCATCGTGTAGCCCAGGGCGATCAGGGCGTAGATGGCTCCGAGGGAGAGCCCGTTGAGTAGTTGCTGGAGAAGCTCCGTCACGGAATGCGCCTCAGGAAACCCGGACCGCGCCGCGGGAACGGCTGCTCAGGGGTTGATGGTCTCCACATATTTGAACTTCCCGTCCTTCACCGTGATGATGACCGCGCTCTTGGTCGCATTGCGCTGGGCGTCCAGCGTGGTCTTGCCGGTGACGCACGGGAAATCCTTCGTCGCCGCCAGCGCGTCCCGAACCTTCGCGGGTTCCGTGGAGCCGGCACGCTGGATGGCGTCCGCAAGGACCAGCGCGGAATCATATCCGAGTGCCGCCATGGCGTCCGGGGTCTGGCCACCGTACTTGGCCTGATACGCCTTCACGAAGGCCTGAACCTTCGGGTCGGCCGCCTCCGGGGAGTAGTGGGTGGAGTAGTAGGTGTTCTCAAGGGCGGAACCGGCGATCTGGATGAGTTCCGGCGCCTCCCAGCCGTCGCCGCCAAAGATCGGGACGGTGATGCCGAGTTGACGCGCCTGCGTGACCACAAGGCCCGCCTCCGTGTAGTAGCCCGGAACGAAGATGGCATCCGGCGACACCGCCTTGATCGCGGTCAACTGGGCCCGGAAGTCCTTGTCCTTGCTGGCATACCTCTGCTCGATGACCACCTCCCCGCCGCCGGCCCGGAAGGCCTTCTCAAAGAACTCCGCAAGCCCGACGCTGTAGGGCGCGGAGACGTCCGAGAGTATGGCCACCTTGCGGGCCTTGAGGGTGCGCTTGGCGAAATCGGCGAGAAGCCCACCCTGGAAGGGATCAATGAAGCAGACGCGGAAGACGTAGTCGCCGGTCTCGGTCACCTTGGGATTGGTCGAGGAGGGCGACACCATCGGAATTTTCGCCTCCTGGCAGACCGGGGCGGCCTCGAGGGAGCGTCCGGACGCCACCTCACCGAGCACCGCGGACACCTGGTCGCGGCTGATGAACTTCTTCACGATCGTCACCGACTCGCCCTGCTTGGACTGGTTGTCCTCGGTAATCAGTTCGATGGGGCGTCCGAGCACTCCCCCCGCCTTGTTGATCTCCTCAATGGCGAGGGCGGTGCCGTTGTGGGACGAATTGCCGAAGGCCGCCTCCGATCCCGTGATGGAGGCGAATTCGCCCACCTTGATCGGGCCGGCGCCGCCGGATCCGTCCCCCGAGGGCTTGCAGCCGGCGAGGAGGGCGGTGGCCAGCGCGATGCCGGCCAGGAACACACGACGATCAGGGGATGCGGGAAGCTTCATGGATGGACGGGGATCCGGGCGGGCCGGTGTGGCACCGCCGACTCCTCGGACGCTATGGGGACACCTTCATCAGGAAAAGGCGTTTTGTGGGGGAGACGCCCGGCGTGCGGTGCGGACAGCCTGAAGGCTGCACTACAAACGCTGGTTCGTAGTCCAGCCTTTAGGCTGTTCCCCCGCCCAACCGCCGCCCTCGCGCCCGCGGAAGACAGGCTGAAGCCTGCACTACAAACGGGCCGTTCGTAGTCCAGGCTTCAGCCTGTTCCGGGCCGTCCGCGACTACTTGCGATTCCCGCCGACCGGGCCGATGGCGTCGGAGGTCAGTCCCGGACTCTGGTACACCGTGCTGAAGGCGTCACAGGTAACCGAGTACTCGAAGCCGGAGGCCGTTCCTGCCGCACCGAAGCGCCCCTGGCGGTCGAGGGCGATGAAGTTGATGGAGAGATCGAATCCGCGCGGGTCCTTCCTCGCAATCCGCCGGATGGTTTCCAGGCAGGCCTCCTGCGGATGCAATCCCTGCCGCATCAGTTCGACGACGAGGAATGAGCCGCAGTAGCGCATGACGTTCTCGCCAATGCCGGTGGCCCCGGCGGCGCCGACGTCGTTGTCCACATAAAGCCCGCTTCCCAGGATGGGTGAGTCCCCGACGCGGCCCCGGAGCTTGTATCCAAGTCCGCTGGTGGAGCAGCCGCCGAACACGTTGCCGTCGGGCAGCAGGGCAATCAGCGCGATCGTGTCGTGGTTGCCGTTCCCGGACTTGCGCGCCTCCTCCTTCTTCTTTTTCTCCTGTTCCCGCTTCCATTGCTGCCAGGCCGCCTTCTGTCCCGGCGACACCTTCGGTCCACGTTCGAATCCCTCGCGGGCCGCGAACTCCTCGGCGCCCTCGCCCACCAGCAGGACGTGCCGTGTGGTCTCCATGACCCGCCGGGCGATGCTGATCGGATGGCGGAATCCGGAAACCGCCGCGACCCCGCCCCCGCGGTGGCCGGGTCCGCTCATGATGCAGGCGTCGAGTTGGACGACGCCGTCGGCATTGGGAATGCCGGCGAGGCCCACGCTCGGATTCCCGGGATCCGACTCCGTCACGCGGATGCCCTGTTCGACGGCGTCGAGTCCCGAGCCGCCGCGATGGATGACCGCGAGGGCCTCGTCGTTGGCGGCCTTGCCGAACGGCCAGGTGGACACGATGAGGGGCGGACGCGCCTGGAGCTCCGACGCGGTGGGCTGCGGCGCTCCGAGGGAACGGCCCGCCGCGGCGCCGCCAGCCAGGGCCAGGGTGGTTCGGGAAACAAAATCACGGCGGGAGAAGCGGGACATGGCGGCCCAAGGGTGCGCGCTTCGCCGGACGGGTCAATGCGGCAGGCGGCGTCATCGGTTCGGCCGGGGCGAAAGCCGGACGTCACCCGGTGGTCGCGACGCCACCCTTCTCCGCCCCGCGTTGGATCCATTCCGGCCGCCGTCACGACATCGCCGGGCAACACCGACTTCCGGAACGACACCCCGGGTTTCCCGGCGTCCGCGAATGGGTTTCCTGAACCCCGGGGCGGGGATTGGCGTCCTTTCGGGGTTGCACAGCGCAGAGTGGCGGGGGTTTGATGGCCGGCGTTTCGATGCTCCGCCAACTCAACATTTCGGGACTGACCGAACGGCTCGCGCGCCGTGAATGCTCCGCCCGCGAAAGTCTGCAGGCCTGCTTTGACCAGATCGCGCAGGTCGATGGCACCCTCAAGGCGTTCCTCAGCTACGACGTCGCCAATGCCGAGGCGCAGGCCGATGAGGCGGACCGGTTGCTGGCGTCCGGGGTGACCCATCGGGAAAAGCCCCTGCTCGGGGTGCCGATCGCCCTGAAGGATGTGCTGTGCCACCGCGGACAGCCCTGCGGGTGCGCGTCCAAGATCCTACAGGGGTTCGTTTCCCCCTACGATGCGACGGTGGTGACCCGGCTCAAGGAGGCCGGGGCCGTAGTGTTCGGACGGCTCAACATGGACGAATTCGCCATGGGCAGTTCGACGGAGAATTCGTCCGCATGGACCACGGTGAACCCCTGGGATCCCACCCGGATTCCCGGCGGCTCCTCCGGCGGATGCGCCGCCAGCGTCGCGGCCAACGAATGTTTTGGCAGTCTGGGATCGGACACCGGCGGATCCATCCGGCAGCCGGCCGCTCTTTGCGGAATCGTGGGACTCAAGCCCACCTACGGACTCGTTTCCCGCTTCGGTCTCGTGGCGTTCGCGAGCTCCCTCGACCAGATCGGTCCCTTCACCAAGTCCGTCGGGGACTCGGCCACGCTGCTCCAGGCGATTGCCGGACATGATCCGCGGGACTCGACCAGCGTTCCCCAGCCGGTTCCGGATTACCGCAAGGCCCTGGGCGGCGACCTGCGAGGGCTCAGGATTGGACTCGTCCGCGAGTTCAACGTCGGTGGAGTCGATCCCGAGGTGGACACCGCGGTGCGCGCGGCGGTCCGGCAGTTGGAGTCCCTGGGTGCCGAAACCGTCGAGGTGTCGCTGCCCCACAGCGATTACGCGGCGGCGACCTACTACATCATCGCGCCGGCCGAAGCGTCGGCCAATCTCGCCCGATTTGATGGCATCCGGTACGGCCTGCGGGTCGAGGGACGCGATCCCGCCGAGTTGAATTCCCGGACCCGCGGTGCGGGGTTTGGTCCCGAGGTCAAACGCCGGATCATTCTCGGCACCTACGTGCTCAGCTCGGGGTACTACGACGCCTTCTACCTGCGGGCGCAGAAGGTCCGCACGCTGATCCGGAATGATTTCCTCAAGGCGTTTGAGTCCGTGGACGCCATCGTGTCGCCGACGACGCCGACCCCGGCCTTCCGGATCGGGGAAAAGACGGAGGACCCGCTGCAGATGTATCTCAGCGACATCTTCACCATCTCCTGCAACCTCGCGGGAAACTGCGGGATCAGCATCCCGTGCGGATTCACCGGGGCGCGCTCGGACGTGCCCCGTCTGCCGATCGGACTTCAGATCCTTGGGAAGCCGTTTGGCGAGGAGACCCTCTTCCGCATCGCCCACGCCTACGAGCAGAGCACCGGCTGGCACCGGGAGCACGCGCCGATGGCGTGATCAGGGGGTAGGCGGCGGCGGGCTTCCCGGCGCACCGGGTTCCCCGACCGCGGGGGGGGTTCCCTGATACCCATAATGATGCGTCATCAAGACGTCGTCGAACCAGTAGGTCGTCCCGTTCCGGTTGCCTTCCACCGTCCCGGAGACGAACTGAAACCGGGAGGGCGCCGGTGAGTGGCGCCAGGTGGCAATCGACGAACCGGTTACGGCCCGGGCATGTTCCTCCTGGAACCAGAGGTTGGCGCTGCTGTCGAGAGCCCGATAGGTAAGGATGGCTTGATGATTCCTGCCTGCGGTAAAGGGGCCAATCCGGTGTTCACTGCCATTGTGATAGAGGGAAATCCCACCCGAGTTGACCTGGATGGACGCCACGACGAAGCCGTCGGCCATCAGATTGAAGAGGGTTCCTCCGGCGGGTAAGGGTCCGTCCCAACGGCCCCGCCAGGCGACGGTCACGGATTCGTTGGTGCGGCCGCTGACAGGGATCGCATCGAAGGAAACCGTCCAGTCCGGCGGCGTGGAGAGCCGGAGCGCGGGTGACCCGAGCTCCTCCGATCTCAGAACCTCCTGAACCGCGGGCTCCACGTCCCCGGACGCTCCGGCCCGGGGTATGAACGTGACGGTTCCCACTTCCGGTTCCCGGCGTGGGTCCGACGTCGGCGACTGGAAGGAAGCCTTGAGGATCGTTGTGGTGCCGCAGCCGGAGAGCAGCAGGCAGGCGGTGAGGGTCGGGAGAATCCAGATGCGGGAGTTCATGGAATGGGGTTCCGGCAGGAAAACGCTCCCGCCCGATCACTTCCTTTCAGAAAACACGGCCTGCGACACGCCCTGATGCAGCGGCCGAGCCACCGTCGCAAGGAGACCTTTCGGCCTGCCGCAGCGCACGGTGTGGGATCGATTCAGACTAGTCCTTCAAGGCCCCGGCGGCCCAAAGGACGCCGCGGCTCACATAGTTGAGGAAGACGGGATCCCGGAATGTGTCGTCGGAGTGGCCGTAGGTGGTGCCGAAGACGTGGGCCTTTCCGTAGTCGTGGACCCATGCGACCGGGTACGTCTTGCCGTCCACTTCACTGACCGAGGTGGCCAGGGGAATGGTCCCGGGCCACACCTTCTCGATGATGTACAGTTCGTCCATGGGGGTCACCCAGTCGGGCGGCATGCCCTTCAGGATGGGATTCCCGGGCTGTGCCAAATGGACCGGATACCGGCTCTGGTGATCGTGGCGGCGGCTTGTGACTCCCAGAAACTCCCGCCAGTCATCGATATCGGTGGCCCGGTAGGTGTGCATGGCGCAATGGATCACCACAGCCGGCACCCCGGCGTGGTGGGCGGACGTGATCCGGCGGATGTAGGCCGGCGACGTGGTGTCGGCGAAGCACTCGTTGTGGATGACGACATCGTATCCCTTGGCCCAGTTGGGATTGGCGTACAAGGGGATCTCGGCACGGGTCCCATTGCCGCCCTCGTTGACCACTGTCCACTCGACCGGGGCCAGTTTCTGCACCGCATTGGTCAACTGGGCGCTTTGGAAGGGGTAATTGTGGCAACAGCCGCCCGTGATGAGCAGGACCCGCAACGGCTTTGCCGGGGCATCGGCGGCGGTGAGGGAGAGTCCGGCCGTGAGGGCGGCGAACAGGGCAAGGATCCGGGAGATCACGGAGTGAGGATGAATGTCCCAGGGAGAGCCGGTCAATGGCGCACCCCGTTCGTAGTCCAGCCTTCAGGCTGTCCGAAGCTCTGACACCCACTCCCCGCGCGAGAAGACAACAGGCTAAAGCCTGCACTACGAACGCTCCGATTGGTTCGTAGTCCAGCCTTCAGGCTGTCCGGTGCGTCCGACGCCCATGTTCGGCGCGGGAATACAACAGGCTAAAGCCTGCACTACAAACGCGCCGTTCGTATTCCAGCCTTCAGGCTGTCCGGATCACGACCCCGGATCCGCGAGAGAAGAGAGGAAGGGACCGTCTGAAGGAAGGACTAACCACGCGAAGGTTTTGCAGCCAGGGACCGGGCATCGATCCCTCGACCTGGAATAGGAACCTCAATCGGTGGAGGGGAAATTCCTCTCGCCAACCTATTCCCCGTTCATCACTTTTTATCGAGACTCCCAATCCAAAACGCCCCAATGTCCCCCATCGATCCATTGAACATCATCCAGCGATGGTGCTTCACATTGGGTCTCGCCGCGGTCGTTGGTGTGGCCGTTCCTTTGGCCGGACCGCTCGATCCTCCGATTCTGGAAGTGAGGGTCGAAGGATTTGGTGTGAATGTTGATCAGGATGGGGGCGCGGATTTTCGTATCGTTGCGAACGCGGACCGACTCTTTGGTTTTCCCGGTACCGAAATCCTGGACTACCGGGTGAGTCTTCAGTTGGAAAGCGAGGCTTGGTCCACTCCCTTGAGGGCCACCCCCAAACGTATCGCATTCAGGGAGAACGAGGAGATTTCGTCACAATCTGAAGTTTATGTCGTAGGTTTTAACTCAAACCTGTTGTGGATGGGGGGATATGATGAAGTAAAATTCCCATCGGAGGAATGGAACTACTACGACGTGTTTAAGGTTGAACGGGAGAATTTGTGGAGGAGCCACAACGAATTACTGATTGGCATCCTCACCATTCGCAACGATGGCTCCCACTACGGATGGATCCGATTCGCCCGTTCGGGCACGGGATTTACAACGCCCTTTGAACTGGTCGATTTTTCATGGCATCCCATCGCCGGGGAGCCCATCGCCGCCGGCAAACCTCCGGTGATCCGATTGAAGCCGGAGGTCACCCCGGAGGGGTTAAAGGTGAGCTGGCCTGGCATTTCAACGATGTGGATCCTGGAGTCTTCGGCGTCGCTCGGTGCCGATGCGGAATGGATCACGATTCCCGATGCCACCTCCGGCGAGGTCCTGCTCCCGTTGCCGGAGACCAATCGCTTCTATCGATTAAGAAGGCTAGGGGGGCTTTAACGTAAAACAGGGCGTTCGGACGGGCGTCATGGTATCCCTCCCCGTTCGTAGTCCAGCCTTCAGGCTGTCCGAACCTCTGACACCCACTCCCCGCCCAGAAATACAACAGGCTGAAGCCTGCACTACAAACGAATCCGTTTGTAGTCCAGCCTTCAGGCTGTCTGGAGCGTCCGACGCCCATGTTCGGCGCGAGAAGACAACAGGCTGAAGCCTGCACTACCAACGGATCCGTGTCCAAATCGTCAACAATTTGACCTTTGACGCGTGGACGGACCCGGATAGTCTTGCCGTTCACGTTTCAAGCGTGGATTTGCATGGATAAGGAACGAAAACTGATCATCGCCGGCAATTGGAAGTGCAACAAGACCGTTGCCGAGTCCCTCGCGCTGGTGGCGGACCTCCGTCGCGAGCTCGCCGCCGTCAAGGAAGTGGACGTGGTGGTTTGCCCCGCCTTCACCGCCCTCGAATCGGTGTCCAAGGCCATTCTCGACTCCAACATCCGGTTGGGGGCGCAGAACATGGGAGACAACGGCTACGGCGCCTTCACCGGGGAGATCGCCCCCGGCATGCTCAAGGAGTTTTCGGTCGGCTACGTCATTTTGGGCCATAGTGAGCGCCGGCAGTTCCAGAAGGAGTCCGACGCCCTGATCGCCCGCAAGGCCGCCGCGGCCCATGGGGCCAACCTGATCCCGATCGTCTGCGTGGGTGAAACCCTCGCGGAACGCGAGGCCGGCATCACCAATCCGGTGGTGGAAACCCAGATCAAGGGTTCCCTGGCCGGACTGAGCGCCGAGCAGGTGGAACGGACGGTCATCGCCTACGAACCCGTCTGGGCCATCGGTACCGGCAAGACCGCGACCAGCGCCCAGGCGCAGGAAGTGCATGCCTTCATCCGCGGGGTCCTCGTCGGTCTCCACGGGGATGCCGTGGCCCGCCGGGTGCGGATCCAGTACGGCGGCAGTGTGAAGCCCAACAACGCCCGCGAACTCATGTCGCAGCCCGACGTGGACGGCGCCCTGGTGGGCGGCGCGAGCCTCGAAGTCCGCAGCTTTGCGGACATCGTCAAGAATTCGATCTGATCCAAGACCTCCCTCCTTTTTCGGTTTATGTCGCTGGCCATTAGTCTTCTCACGTTCGTGCTCGTGCTGCTCTGCCTGCTGCTCGGGCTGCTCATCCTGATCCAGCTCCCGAAGAAGGAGGCCGGCCTCGGCCAGGCCTTCGGTGGTGCGACGACGGAGGCGCTCTTCGGCGCCGGCTCCGGAAATGCGCTGACCAAGATGACCAAGTACAGCGCCGGCATTTTCCTCGCGCTGTGCGTGCTGCTGGCCTGGATGAACTCGCACCTCGCCAAGACCCGCAATTCGGGCGTCGAGAAGGCGATTCGCGCCAAGGTGTCCGCCGCGGCCCCGGCCGTCATTCCTCCCGCGGCGACCAGCGCCGTGGCCCCGCTGCAGGTGACCCCCAGCGCGCCTCCTGCGGTGACGCCTCCTGCGCCGACCACGCCGGCTCCTGCCAAGCCCTGATGGAAGGTGCGGGTTCGCTCCCGCCGTCCTTGAAGGCGTGGCGCTCCGCGGACATCGTCCGGTGTGCGCGTCGTCCCGACAGTCCCTCGGACCGGTTCCCGGAGATGGACCTCCAGGGTTCGGTGTCGCTTGGGGTGGGCGCGGGATTTGGGAATCCGTTTCTTCGTCCTCTGCCTCGGATTGTGCCTTGCCGGAGCACTGACCGGGTGTCGTCCGGACCGCCGCGCCGACCTGGTCATCCACAACGGCGCCGAGCCTGAGACGATTGATCCGCAGGTCCTCACCGGACAGGCGGATGGTCGCGTGGGTTCCGCCCTGTTTGAAGGACTCACCCGATATGATCCTGCCAACGGCCGGGCGATTCCCGGACTGGCATCCTCGTGGGACGTCTCGCCCGACGGGCGCCGCTACACCTTTCACCTTCGGACCAACGCGGCGTTTTCCACCGGGGAGCCGATCACTTCGGACGATGTCGTCTGGTCGTGGCGGCGGGCGGTGAATCCGTTGACGGCCGCGGACTACAGCGGGTTCTTCTACTACGTGAAGGGCGGGGAGGCGCTGGCCACCGGGGCGTCCACCAACCTCGCGAGCCTCGGGGTGCGGGCGATCGATCCCCATACGGTCGAGGTGGACCTGGTGAATCCCACGCCGTTCTTTCCCGATCTCTGCGGGATGCGCGTGATGTCCGTGGTGCCGCGCAGGACGATTGAGCAGTTCGGCGATCAATGGGTCCGCGCGACCCCGCTCCCGTGCAGCGGGCCCTATGAACTGGTTTATTGGCGTCCCAATGACCGGATCCGCATGCGGAGGAATCCCCACTACTGGGACGCCCCCCATGTCGCCTGCGAGGTGGTGGATGTGCTGTCCGGCGATTCGCCGTCGGCCGCGCTCAACCTGTTCCTCACCGGCGATGTGGATGTGCTGATCGACAAGGTGGTCATCCCGTCGGAGTTGAACGATGTCCTGAAGGAGCGTCCGGACTTTCACCGGTACGATTATCTCGGCACGTACTTCTTTCGCTTCAACGTGACGCGGAAGCCGTTTGACGATCCGAGGGTTCGCAGGGCCATCAACCTGGTCGTGGATCGAAAACGCCTCGTCGAACGGATCACCCGTCTGGGCGAGCGTCCGGCGACGGCGTTGACGCCACCGGGAACGGGCGGATACACGCCGCCTCCGGGACTCGGGTTTGAAGCGCTCCAGGCGACCAACGAGGCCGCCTATGCCGCCGCCCTGAGGACGAATGTGGCCGAGGCGCAACGCCTGATGGCGGAGGCGGGATTTCCGGGCGGGAAGGGATTCCCTCCCTTCACCTACATGTTCAATGCGGGGGGCGGCGGCGGGGCCCGGATGCACGAAAACATCGGCGTCGAACTGCAGTCCATGCTGCGCGAGCACCTCGGGCTCCAGGTCGAACTCCGTCCGGTGGAGTGGAAGACCTACATGTCGGAAATGTCCCTGCTGAACTTTGACACCATCCGCGGTTCGTGGGTCGGCGATTACCAGGATCCGACCACGTTTCTGGACTGCTTTTTGTCCGGGAATGGGAACAACCGCACGGGTTGGAAGAACGCCCGCTATGATGGCCTGCTCGCGTCCGCGGCGGCGGAATCCGACCCGGCGCGGCGCACGGAGCTCCTGCGCGAGGCGGAGACGCTGCTGGTACGCGACGAGGTCCCCATTGTTCCCCTCTTCAACTACAAGGGCCTCTACGCCTACGATCCGACGCGCTGGGAGGGCATCCATCCCAACCTGACGGACGAGCATCCGTTCTGGGCGATCCGGCGTCGGGGCGCCGCGCCCTCCCCCCGGGCGTCCGAACCCTGATCCATGTACTTTCTCCGCCGCCTGCTGTTCCTGGTTCCGCTGACGCTCCTGATTGCAACGATGGCGTTCTTTCTCGTCCGCGTCGCCCCGGGCGGACCCTTTGATCGCGAACGCCGGCCGGCCTCCCCCGCCGTCGAGCGCGCCCTCGCTGCGAAGTATCATCTCGATGAATCGCTGGCCTCCCAATATTTGCGATTTCTCGGATTGAAATGGGAACGGCGTCCGGACGGAACGTGGGGGCGAG
Source organism: Verrucomicrobiales bacterium (assembly GCA_016793645.1). Lineage (GTDB taxonomy): Bacteria > Verrucomicrobiota > Verrucomicrobiia > Limisphaerales > UBA9464 > UBA9464. Next base: position 5,413 of record JAEUHD010000227.1, on the reverse strand, counting down.
TCCCGGGCGGCCTGTTGGCGGGGGATCTTGGACTGTCGCTCAAGTACCGCGACCACTCGGTGGCCGACATCATCCGGCAGGGACTTCCGGTGTCGCTGACCCTGGGCGGAATGGCGTTCCTGTTTTCCATGGGAATCGGCATCCCGATGGGATTCTTCACGGCGGTGCGCCGTGGGACGGCCGGGGATTGGCTGGGCAGCGCGCTGGCCCTGGTGTTCCTCTGCATTCCCGGATTTGTCGTCGGTCCGGTGCTGATCCTGCTCTTCGCCCTCCAGGCCGGCTGGTTTCCGGTCGGACTCTGGGGAACGCCGATGCATGCGGTCCTGCCGATGGTGGCGCTCGGACTCTACTTCGGAGGCCGGATCGCGCGGCTGACCCGTGAGGGCATGACGCAGGCGCTGCAGAGCGAGTTTGTGCGGACCGCCCGTGCGAAGGGCGCGAGCGAGTTTCGCGTCCTGTTGCACCACGCATTTCCCATCGGGGTCATGCCGGTGGTGTCCTACAGCGGACCGATGCTGGCCGATCTGCTGACGGGGTCCTTTGTGGTGGAGAACATTTTCCAGATCCCGGGCATCGGCGTGTTCATGGTGAACTCCTCGCTGAGCCGCGACTACACCATGGTGGTGGGACTCGTCCTGCTCTACGCCGTCCTGCTGCTGGTGCTGAATCTCCTCGTGGATGTCGCCTACAGCCTGCTCGACCCGAGGGTCCGCTATGAGTGAGGCGGCCTCCAGCGCGCCGACGGCGAAGGTGCCCGATTCCCCGGGACGCCGGGCCTGGCGCCGACTCGCGCGCCATCGTCCCGCGATCGTTTCCGCCGCATTTCTCGCCCTGATCCTTCTCCTCGCCCTGGTCGTTCCGTGGGTGAGTCCGCACGCCGCCGCCCAGGGATCGGACCTTCAATTCTCGCCGCCGGATGGCTCCCACTGGTTCGGGACCGACGTCCATGGCCGCGATGTCTTCACGCGGGTGTTTGCCGGAGCCCGGATCTCGCTGCTGGTCGGCGCGGTCGGTGCCGGCGTGAGCCTGGTGATCGGGGTGTGCTGGGGAATGATCGCAGGTTATGTCGGCGGACGGCTCGATGGCTGGATGATGCGGATTGTGGACATCCTCTACTCCCTCCCGAGCATCGTCTTTGTGATTGTCCTCATCACCACCTTGGAGACCTACGTGAAGCGTTGGGTGGTGGACTGGGCGCCCGGGCTGGCTCCCACGGTGCGGATGCTCCTGCTGTTCGCGGGGCTGGGGGCGGTCTCCTGGCTGACCATGGCGCGCATTGTCCGCGGGCAGGTTCTCACCCTGCGGACGCGCCCCTTCGTGCTGGCCAGCCAGTCCCTGGGGGCCAGTCACCGGCGGATCCTGTTCCGCCACATCCTGCCCAACGTCCTCGGCATTGTGATCGTCTACGTGACGCTCACGGTGCCGGCGATCATCCTCTACGAAAGCTTCCTCAGCTATCTCGGCTTGGGAATCCAGCCCCCGGAGGCCAGCCTGGGCACCCTCATCGCGGAGGGTGCTGCGCAGATCAATCCGCTCCGGGTCTTCTGGTGGCTGATCGTGTGTCCGGGCGCGGTGCTGGCGTTGACGCTGCTCGCGCTGAACTTCCTCGGAGACGGCCTGCGCGACGCTTTTGACCCGCGGGAGAACTGACCGGGTCAGGAGCCGCTCGCTCCACGGATCTGAATCGTACGGATCCCAAACCAATCTTGTCTCGAACCGGGTCGTTTCGTATCTTGATTCCATGCCCGGCAACCTGTGCCCTCGGACGGAATGTTCGGTTATGGTCGCGCTGTACCTCGCCGCCTTGATTTCGGTGGGTGGCTTGGCAGCCGAGCCGGAAACGACACCCTTCCATGGGGTTCCTCAGCCGATCCCGGGGCGCATCGAGGCGGAGGAGTTTGACCGCGGTGGGGACGGCATCGCATTCCATGGGGCGGGACCCGAGTTTGTGGGTCACCCGGGCATGAAGATCGTCCGGGGTCGGGCGGACGCGGAGATTTCCGTGGGCCGGTCGATTTATCGACAGGGTCCGGAACAAGTCTGGGCACGAAGTGGGGAATGGATGGCGTACACGGTGGAGGTGATGTCGTCCGGCGCCTACAGCATCCTGCTCAAGACCGGCGGGGCCCCGACGTACGCCTGGGAAACCGGCAGTTGCATGACTCCGTTTCAGGGAGGGCGGGGTTCGGTCGTGTACCATCTGGAGCTGGATGGATTCCGCGTAACGCCGGACCTGCCGCCGGATCCACAGGTGGCGAGTCCTCGGATCTGGATGGAGGCCGGCCGGCATCAACTTCGGCTGGTGGTGGATCAGGTGCAGGATGTGAGCGGACTGGACGCTCTCGGCACGGACGATTTTACGCTGTTTCTGACCTTTCCGGTGGATTGGATGGAAGTGGTGCGGGCGCCGGATTTGATCATCCCGACCGCCGTAGCCGGTTCGACTTCAGGGTTTCGGGATGGTTTCGGAATAGAAGCGCAATTGGGGTCCTTGACCCGCCTGGTCGGAGAAACCTCCGCCGGCAATTTGGTACTCTTCGACGAAATCCACCGCGCTTATCGAATCGCCAGTCCGGAGGGTTGGGTTTGGACCGTTGCCGGCTCTCCGGGCAACCCACCCCAGGATGGGACGGGCGACCAGGCTGGGTTTGGTCCGGTGGTCCATTCCCTGGTTTCTGCTGCCGGAGACATTCTTTCGCTCGAGTCGCAACCGACCGGGGGTTACCGGATTGCCCAGGTGAACTCGCAGGGAGTCGTGACCACGCTTTACTCGGGCGTGCCGGTGGCGCAGATGAGCGGGGCCGTTCCCGGCTGGGAATCCGGTGAGACCAATATGGCGGTGGCGCTTGCCCGCCTGGAATACAATGACCGGGGCGAGTTGGAGGTGATTGGCGAGTTCACCGAGGTGCGTCTCTTCGTGTGCGGCCCGTGGAGCATTGCCTATGATTTCCCGGTGTCCTGGGTGGTCCGGTTTCAACTCGTTGGACAGCAACTCCAATCTGTGGCGCTCCGAGGTTTCACCGCACTGCCGACGTCGGATGTGCAGGACGTCGGGGACGGCTACCGGGTTGACCATCGCCGATTGCTCCGTGAGGAGCCGACTGGCTTTGTCCATGAGGTGCTTCCGGGAGTGACGGTTATTTCCACTCTTCGGGCTGCGGATCGAACACTCTGGGCGGTGATCGACGGCGTCCTGTGCCGGATGGCTCCCGACCCTGAAGCCGGAATTCTCATGGGTTACGGGAAAGGCGGGAGGGGTTTCCGGATTGCCGGCGGGATGGGTTCCCGCGGGCAGGGAATTTGTGCTTCATGCCATTCCGGGCAGCCGCTTCTCGCAGTTCACGGGATGGCTCGATGGCAATACCGACAATCCACGCACGGTGACATCCGGTCGCGACTCGACGCTGAGCGCTCGATTCGAGATCCGCATTCCCGAACCCAACGGAATTGATTCCCAATCGCTCTTGATCGGACCGGACGGGTACTTTCGGTTCAAGGTGTATGGGAACAGCCAGCCCTACCGATACCAGTTTCAGCAGTCGGACAATCTGAAGTCCTGGTCCCCGGTCCCCCGCCGCGGACTTCAGTTCAAGGGCGTGGGATCCGTCGAGGATGGTCGGATCAACGCCGGCGAGCCCGAAGTTTGGATCCAGATGATCCCATCGAATGCAGCGAGGTACTACCGGGCGGTGATTGAGGACCGTTGACGGCATCCGGGTGTCTTTGGCGTTTGAGTGCACCGGGCGCCACGGCAGTGGTCCCGTCCGGCGCTTTCGGACGATGGCGGCGGGACCCCGGCGCAGGCGGGAGTTCCTGGGGGAGACTGGTGGAGCAGGTTGGGCAGGGACCTTGACCAGGAGACGGAATCAGATGTGATGGATGGGAGCCCTGTCCAATGAGCCGACGGGACGCAGCGGGCCAGGATGCGGCTTACGAGCCGCCCAGTTTGGCGACGGTGAGATCGTCGAAATGGATCGGGGTCCCGGAGAAGGGCATGCCCCACACGGACGCTTTTCCTGCCGGCTGCACCTTGGGATCGCTGAAGGTCAGGGTGGGTTGTTTGGGGGCCTCGCTCCCCGCAGTCCACGCCGTTCCTTCGAGACGATATTCGGTGTCACTCACCTTTCGCAGCGTCAGGCGCAACGCGGTCCACGATCCGCTCTTCCAGGCAAAGGGCGCGCTGGCGACCACGGTTTCGCCCCGGAGCAGTTCCACGGCGTCCTTGGCGGGGACCACCTGGAGGCGGTAGCCGCTGGCTCCGTTGAGACCGAGTCCGAAGGTGGGAAACTTGCGGCCGGATTTGGTGGCGAGGATGCGGGCGCCCGCCTCGACATTCGCAGGGGAGTTCGGTCCGAAGAGGAAGCCATAGGATTCCAACGGAGCGCCCGGCAGTTCGACGAATCGATTTCCCGCGTCCTCCTTCACGGTGAACTGGCCGTCGAGCACGAGGAATTCGTCGGGAAGCGGTCCCGGATCCACCTTCGTGAAATCCTGGGTGTACACCGCCTGGGCGAACGAAACACCCCAGGCCAATCCAAACCCTGCGCACCACGCCGACATCCGTTTCATCGGCGGCAACGTTAGGGGGCGCCCCTTCCGCCGGCAAACCCGCAGGGAGGTCGGGACGGCCTTTTGCAGTGGCGTTCAACGGACGTCGGCGCTCCGATTCCGAAATGCACCGGTTGTTGTCCCGAAAAGGCGCCTCACTCGGATGGCGTTGCGGCGTGGCACTGCTTCTCCTGTGGGGAGCCACCGCCGCGGCCGCGGAGGCTCCGTCCGATCCGCACCGGGCCGCCCTCCTGCGGTCACTGGAAGCGGTGATGGGCCCGTTCCCCGGTTCCGAGAAACGCGTTCCCCTCGATGTTCGGGTGGAGGAGGAATCGGAATCCAACGGGATCGTCCGGCGGCAGATCTCCTACCAAAGCGAACCCGGCGCCCGGGTGCCGGCGTATCTTCTCCTCCCGAAGGCGGCGCTGACGGCGCCGGCGCCCCGCACCCTTCCCGCCGTGCTGGCCCTGCACCAAACCCATGCTGCGGGACGCCGCGTGGTGGTCGGGCTGGGGAACTCCCCTGACGATGAGTACGGACTCGAACTGGCGTGCCGCGGATACGTGGTGCTGGCGCCGCCGTATCCGCACCTGGCGGACTACGCGCCGGACCTGAAGGGACTCGGCTATGCCAGCGGAACCATGAAGGCGATCTGGGACAACGTCCGCGGCCTGGACGTGCTCGCCTCGCTGCCCTTCACCCGCACCAACGGATTTGGCTGCATCGGACATTCCCTCGGGGGACACAACGGCGTGTTTACCGCGGCCTTTGACCCGCGGATCCGGATCGTGATCACCAGTTGTGGCCTTGATTCCTTCCGGGACTACTACGACGGCAATCCCGCGGTCTGGCAGGCGGGGAAGGG
>JAEUHD010000217.1 GCA_016793645.1 Verrucomicrobiales bacterium | reverse complement strand
ATGGGCGGCGATCTCCAGAAACTGACGGAGTTCATCAACACCAAGCTGAGCGAAACGTCGCCGGTCAATGACGCGACCATGCTCCTCAACCCCGAGAAGCTGGTCCTGAAGAACGCATCCGATGTCCGCGTGTACTTCGTCGGCGAAGGCGCCGGATACCAGAATTCCCTCGGCTACAACACCGACGGCGGCGGGGTCACCTCGGGCAATCCCGAACTGATCTTCCCCAATGCGTCGAGCATGGTGAACTCCATGGACCCGAAGGCCGCCTCCGGAGCCAAGCGCACCTCCTCGGAGCCCCTCCTCCCGGGCGACTTTGTCGAACTCGGCACCGTCCAGGGCGGCACGAAACTCGACTTCTTCCTCATCGCCAATGGAGCCAAGGGCGGGAAGGACGTCTTCTCCACCGACGCCTCGATCAATCCCGACGCCATCAACCATGTGGTCGCCTTTTCCGGACTCAGCGGCTCCTACCTCCTGATCGGATTCGAGGACCTGCTCAAGGGCGGCGACCGGGACTTCAATGACGTCCTGATCGCGGTGGAAATCGGCGCCGCCAACCTCGCGGCCCTGACCGCCACCCCGGAGCCCGCCACCCTCGCCATCCTCCCGATGTTCCTCGGCCTCGGATGGTGGGCCAAGCGCCGCCGGGATCAACGCGCCGCCTAATCCACCCGCCCACCCGACAAATCCCCCCACTTCCTCCCCCGAGTCATGAAGTCCCGGACCCTGAAACTCCTCGCGGCGGCCCTGGTTGCCATCGCCGTGGGTGCCCTGGGATTCCGCTCCTGGCGGGACCACGTGATTCGAGTCCGGGACGAAAGCGCCTTCAAGGCGGCGCGGCGGGCGCTGGAGGAACATCGTGCCACCGATGCCCTGGCGATCTTCCAGGCACAGGACCACTCCCGGTCCCCGCTGCCCTGGGGTGACATTGAACTGGCCGCCTACGCAGGCACACGGCAACTCCCCCGCCTCATCGCCCTGTACGAGAACAGCCCGGATCGGGTCCTCCGGGACGAGGCGGCCTCCCAGCTTGTGGCGCGAACGTTCCTCCACTCCCGGCGCCCCAAGGATCGGGCCCGGATTCGCGAACACTGGCGCACCAACGGCGCTTCCGCGGATGCCGCGGGTTGGTTTGCACTGGACGCCGACGCCCTGTTCCTCGAGGGGAAGCCCAAGGAGGCGCTCCGACTCCTGCAATCACGCCGCTTCCCGGGAGCGGATGATGTCCCGCGTCTCGTCCGCCTGGCGCTGGCCACGGCGGGAAAGGACCTCACCACCTCCTGGAATCATCTCGCGGATGCCGCCCGGCTGGATCCCCGGAACACCGAGGTCCGCTCCTTCCGGGCGCAGATCCTGGAACAGATCGACAAGCCGGAACTGGCCCGCGTGGAATACGTCGCCGCCCATGTCGCGGATCCCCGGAATCCCCTGTTGAGGGATCAACTCGCCGAATACTACCGGAGGCAGGGGAACCTCGATCTCGCGCTGACCACCTGGGAAGCCGCCCTCCCCGCCCCTTCCCTCGACTATCTCTGGCTGAAGGCGCGCTTCTGGCAGCGGATGGTGCGCCCCCCGGAGGGTTCGGCTCCCGGCAAGGTCCCCCCGGGATCCCTGGCTCCCCTCGTCGAATTCCTCGGAGATCTTGAACCCTCCCAGTTCTGGGACGCGGCGGACCTGAAACTTCCCCCGGGAGGGCGGCGGTTTGGACGGGACCGCCAGGAAGTGTTCTGGCTTCAGCTCGCCGGCCACCTCCAGGCAAGGCAGGACAAGGCCGCCTTTGAGCTCCTTTCGTTCCAACGCTCCGCCAACGCCTCCTGGGATCCCGACCTTGAGCGGGCTCTCGGACGCCTCCTCTCCTTCCGTCTCCAAAGGACCCTGAATCCGTCCGGAGTCAGCATGCCCGGGTCTGGACGCAAGCTTGAGGATCTCCCGCCCTACTTCCGGGAATTGGAAACCCTCGCCCGACAGGAACGGGACGGCGGACGCGCCTGGAAGCCCTCCCCGGACACCACCACCTTCCTGCTCGGGGATTCCGCCGAGGGTGCCGCCTTCCTCGCCGCGGGTTGGCGGGAGGCCGCCCTGAGGCTCCTGCCCGATTCCCCGGCTCCCGGCAGCCCCGGTTGGCTGGACTACGGATTCGCACAGGCCCTGCGATACAACCGCTCTCCCCAGAAGGCGCTCGACTTCATTTCCGGCCGGCCGGCGTCTCCGTCCCTCGATGTGCTGCGCGCGGAGCTGCTGATTGCCACGGGACGGCCCGAGGAGGGACTCCGCGTCCTGGCCCCGATTTCCACCCAGGATTCCGCCGAGGGATTCCGGGCCGCGTGGCTGCTGGCCATGGCCGACCTCGAACGGAAGAATCCCCCCGGAGCCCGTCAACGGGTGACGGCGCAGCCGCGCCTCGCCCACAGCCCCACCGGCGTGGAAATCCTCGCCAAGGCGGCATTGGCGGAAGGATCGAAGAACGAGGCCTCCCGACTCTACCGGCAGATCGCCACCCAATCGGTGGAGGCCCGCAGTTTCCTCGCGCATGAGGCCTTTGCCCAAAAGGACTGGGATGCCGCCCGTCGCTGGACCACCGAGCTGATCGCACTCATGCCGGACCAGCTCCAGCTCCGGGAAAACCTCGAGCAGATCCGCCGGGCGTCGGCGACCCCATGACTCGACGCGACCGGTTTTGGATCGCAGGGCTCGCGGTTCTCGCCGCGCTGATCTGGATCCGTGACCGGACCTGGCTCCGTTCCTCCGAGGACGCCCTTCCCCTGCTGCTCGCCCTGCCGCTCGCCGCCTGGCTGGGGCGCCCGTGGAGATGGAAGGCCTCGGTGGAACCGGCCCACCGCGCGTCGCTCGCGATCGCCATGGCCTCCCTCGCCCTCGGGAGCGCCCTCGACCTGAACGTCCTGCTCGCCTTCGGCTGGACCGCCGCGCTGTGGGCGTGGCTGCGCTCCCGCCTGGAGCCCGGGGATGTTCCCCGAACCTTCCGCCTGTTGGTCCTGCCGTGGATGGCATTCCCATGGGTGATGCTGGACGCCCAGTCGATCGGATGGTGGTTCCGTCTGTCGGGTGCCTGGGCGGTTGAACAGATGGGATCCCTGGCGGGGCTGTCCGTTTCCCGCCAGGGAACCGCGCTGCTGGTCGAGGGACTTCCCGTCTCCGTGGATGCCGCCTGCTCCGGTCTCAACGTGCTTCAATCCCTGTTCGTCGCGGGCAGTGCGCTGGCCTATCTGCATTTCTCCCGGTCCCCGCTGTATTGGTGGAACCTCGCACTCCTGCTGCCGGCGGCCTGGCTCGCGAACACGCTCCGGATCCTCGCCATCACCGGGGCGGCGCTGACGTGGGGACCCGGATTCGCCATGGGCCTGTTCCACACCTGGGGGGGATTGTTTGTTCTCTTCGGCATGTTCGTGGTCTGCGCCGCCGGCTTCGAGGCGGAACAGCGGTGGTGGAACCGCCGGGAAGGGCGCGCCTGAATCGTCGTCTTTCCATTCCCGGAGTCGAACTGGCGGTGACGGCCTTCGCCGCTTGGCAATCCTCCGGCCTGATCACCGGCTGGCGTCACGCGCCGCTGGACCGCTGGGGGTGGCTGGCACTGCTGGTCTGGATCGCTCCGCTTCCCGGGCTGGTCCGAACCGGTGCGGCGGGACGGGCGCTGTGGCCCTTTGGACTCTCCCTCGGAATCACGGTCGTGGGCACCCTGGGTTCCCTCAATGCCGCCTGTTACGCGGGACTCGCCATCGCGCTCGCCGGCTGGGCCGGAGCCAAGCCCGCCGCGCAGCGGTGGATCTGGTGGGCATCGTCCCTGAGCTGGATGCCGGTCCTCGGCTGGCTCGGAAAGGACCTCGGCGAATCCATCCTTCCAGGACTGCGCCTGCTCCTTGCCGGGGCCGGAACCGCCTCCCTCCTGCTGTCCCGAAACCTTCGCCCCACTCCCTCTCCTCCATGAGAATCTCCCCCCGGACTCTCCTGTGGTGGGCCCTGGCCGCCGCCATCGCACTCGCCCTGGTCTGGCAGGCCGTGCCCATTGCCGATGCGACCAGTCGGACCGCCCGGCTCCCGGTGTCCGGCTGGCGGTTGTCGAGCCGGGATATTCCGCTGACCGCGACCGAGGCATCGATCTTTGGACACGCCCACGTGGTCAAACGGCTGTACCAGATCTCCGGACAGCGGGTGGTGTTGACCGCCATCGACGGAACCCGGGAACGCCACGCCGTGCACGATCCGCAATACTGCTTCCGGGGCGCGGGCTGGAAAATCCGTGACGGCCGGGACCACCCCGTGCCCGGGGGCGTCGCCCGACAGATCCATCTGGTCCGCGGTGCCGATCACGCCGAGGCGCTCTATTGGATCAGCGACGCGCAGGTCCGCCATGCGTCCGTCGCTCGCGCCTGGATCCAGTCCACGTTTCGGCGCCTGACCTTCGGGCGTTCCGGCGGGGAACCCGTCCTGTTCATCCTCCAGCCGGTTGCCGGGGAATCCGTGGACTGGACTCGCCTGGTCTCGGACTGCCCGGATCTGTTCCAGATCTGAGTTCATGCGGGAGGCGGAAGGTTCGACGCCCGTTCACCCCGCAATTCGGGAATCCGGCGGCTCAAGGCTTGACCCTGCGGCCTCAAGCTGGAGGCTGGGCGCGTCCCTGCGGTGCCCTTTGAGCCCGTCCATCCACGAATGACCTCACGCTTCCTGACCATCCCCTCGCTGGATTCCGCCCGCCGGGACATACCCGCCGGCCTGGTTGTTTTCCTGGTCGCCCTTCCCCTGTGTCTGGGGATCGCCCTTGCCTCCGGCGCACCCCTGTTTTCCGGAGTGATCGCCGGCGTGGTCGGAGGTTTGGTCATTTCGCTACTCTCCGGTTCCGAGCTCAGCGTCAGTGGACCGGCGGCGGGACTCACCGTCATTGTCTCCGCAGCCATCATCAAACTGGGTGGATTCCCCGCATTCACGGTGGCCGTCGTCCTCTCGGGAGCCTTTCAGCTCGCCCTCGGCTTTCTCCGTGCGGGCGTCATCGGGGATTACATCCCGAACTCCGTCATCAAGGGAATGCTCGCCGCCATCGGCATCGTCATCATCCTGAAACAGATTCCCCATGCCCTGGGGGACGACGCGGACTTCGAGGGGGACGAGGCCTTCCGGCAGGGCGGCAGCTCCAACACCTTCACCGAAATGCTGGCCTCGATCGTCTCGCCCAGTCCGGCGGCGATCGTGATCACCGTCGTGGCGCTCACCCTGATGATTCTTTGGGAACGTCCGTTCCTCAAGAAGAAGGCCTGGACCGGCTGGATTCCCGCCCCCCTGGCCTGCGTCATCGTCGGAACCCTGATCAATGAGGCGTTCGGACTCTGGATGCCCCAGTGGCAGCTCACCGCAGCCCGGAAACACCTCGTCGAACTGCCCGTGCCCGGATCGGTCTCCGGATTCCTGGCCATGTTCAGCCTCCCGGATTTTCGTGTACTGCTCAGGATGGACACCTGGATCGCCGCCGCGACGATCGCCATCGTGGGGAGCATCGAGACGCTCCTCTGCATCGAGGCCACCGACAAACTGGATCCCGAAAAGCGCATCTCGGACACCAACCGGGAACTCCGCGCCCAGGGCGTCGGCAACATGGTGTCCGGATTCCTGGGCGGACTCCCCGTGACCTCGGTGATCGTCCGAAGCTCCGCCAACGTGTATTCCGGAGGCCGCACCCGGCTGTCCTGCTTCACGCACGGCGCCATCATGTTCGTCGCCGCCGCCCTGTTCGCGCCCCTCCTCAACCGCGTTCCCCTGTCGGCGCTTGCCTCCGTGCTCCTGGTGGTCGGCTACAAGCTGTCGTCCCGGAAGATCATCCTCGACATGTGGTCCCGCGGACTCACGCAGTTCACCCCATTCGCCGTCACCCTGGTCGCCATCGTGATGACCGACCTGCTCAAGGGAATCGCCGTCGGGCTCCTGTCCGGACTGTTCTTCGTCATCCGGTCCAATCACCACGCGGCCATCACCCTCGTCAGCCAGGACAACCACTGGCTCCTTCGCTTCAACAAGGACATGTCGTTCGTCAACAAGGCCGAACTCAAACGCCAGCTCCGCAGCATTCCCAACCACTCCCTCCTGATTGTGGATGGCACCAAGTCGCTCTATGTGGACGGCGACATTTACGAAACCCTGAAGGAATTCGAAACGGCGGCGTCGTTTCGGGGCATCCGCATTGAGTTTCACAACTTTTTCGACAAACAACTGTCCCCAAACCCCGCTTGACTCCCATGGAAGCCTACCAGCGTCTCCTGCTGAACAACAAAGCCTGGGTTCAGGACAAACTGAGCCTGCGCCCCGATTTCTTCACCCGAACGTCCGGGGTTCAGCAGCCCGCGTTCCTCTGGATCGGTTGCTCCGACAGCCGCGTGCCCGCCGAGGAGGTCACCGGCGTGGAACCCGGCGAACTGTTCGTCCACCGCAACATCGCAAACCTCGTCGTTCATACCGACTTCAACATGCTGAGCGTGGTCCAGTACGCGGTGGAAGTCCTCAAGGTGAAGCACATCATCGTCTGCGGTCACTACGGATGCGGCGGTGTGCGGGCCGCACTCTCCCGACAGCACCTCGGGCTCATCAACAAGTGGCTCCGGCACATCAAGGACATCTACCGCCTGCACGCGACCGAACTGGACGCCATTCCCGACGATGACCAGCGGTACAATCGCCTGATCGAGCTCAACGTGTACGAACAGGTCCATCACCTGGCCGAACTCTCCTTCGTGCAACTCGCCTGGAAGCGGGAACAGCGTCCGACCCTGCACGGATGGATCTACGACCTGCACACCGGGTATCTGAAGCAGATCGCCAAGGTGGATCCGGGACACCTGCCCCACGACATCTTCGTTTACGAATTCCCCGACGAACCCGGACACCATTCATGAACCGGCACCACCGCTTCCCGCGGACGACGACGGGATGGGAACGAGGCTTCACCCTCATCGAACTGCTCGTCGTCATCGCCATCATCGCGATCCTCGCGGGCATGCTCCTGCCCGCGCTCGCGAAGGCCAAGGACAAGGGGCAGTCGGCCGCCTGTCTCAGCAACACCCGCCAGATCGGGCTCTCCATCACGATGTATGCGGACGACAATCGGGAGTCGTTCCCCAACCAATGGTGGGCCGTGGGGCCCTACAAGAACTCGCGGGGAAAGGCCTGCGGCGGCGAATGGCTCCGCACGCCGGCCAGCGTCCTGTCCAACTACACCGGGTCCCCCCGGGTCTGGATTTGCCCCAAGAAACGCCGGGGCCTGACCTACAAGACGGAACCAGGTTCCTTCGATCCCACCATCACCGGATTCCTGTCCTACGGATTCAACTACCTCGGTGTGTTCGGAGGCGATGGCGGCCAGAATCGATCCTTTCGTTCCAGCCAGGTCTCCCGTCCCACCGAGGTGGTCGCCGTGACCGAGGTGAACGGGAGTGACAACCCCAAGGAAATTGGCGGCGGCATCGGCAATGAAAAAGCGGACGCCGCGTGGCTCGACGGCTACTGGGCCGCGGGTTCCTTTCCCGATCAGAAGGCCCCCAAGGGGAACCAGAACTACCGCTTCCAGTCGCAATGGAAGAAGCACAACCAGCGCGTCAACACCGTGTTCGTTGATGGACATTCCGCCGGCACCCGCCCCAGCCAGATGATCTG
>JAEUHD010000137.1 GCA_016793645.1 Verrucomicrobiales bacterium | reverse complement strand
GCGTCGTCCCCTCCGCGGCTACCCCGTAGCCGCCGACGGAAGGAGGCGCATTCTCCGTCCTGGGTGCCACCCCTCGCCCAGGTGCCTTCACACGCCCCGGAAAAGTCAGCGCGTCGTCCCCTCCGCGGCTACCGTCGCTCATCGGCGCATCACGGCATCCCACCCGAGCTTGATCGCCAGCCCGATCACCACGGTGAGAAAGAGCGGACGAATCAGTCGCGCTCCACTTCGGACCGCGGTATGGGCGCCCAGCCAGCCGCCGATCAACTGCCCCGACGCCATCGTCAGGCCCACGGCGAATCGGACGTGTCCGGTCACCAGGAACACCGCCAGCGACGCGAGATTGCTGGTGAGATTCATCACCTTGGTGTGCGCGGTCGCCGCGAGCAGATCCCGCCCCAGCAGCAGCACACACGCCATCATCCAGAACGACCCCGTGCCCGGACCAAAGAATCCGTCGTAAAACCCCAGGCCGAATCCGAAGACGAGCGAAAACACCGATTCCGACATCCGTGCCGGGCGTGCCTCGCGGCCGAGGTCGGGTTTGATCGCGAGGTATACCGCGATGACCACGAGCAGCACGGGAATCACCGGACGCAGGAAATCCGCATTCATCCGCTGCACCGCGACGGCCCCGGCCACGGCTCCCGCAAGCGTGGCGGCGATGCCGCGCCCCCAGTTTCCCCCCGCGAACAGTCCATGGCGGGCGTACCGCACCGTGGCGAGGGTCGTGCCGCAGGACGATTGAAATTTGTTGGTCCCCAGCGCGTCCGCCGGGGACATCCCCGTCGCCAGCAACACCGGCACCGTGATCAACCCGCCGCCCCCGGCAATGGCATCGACATAACCGGCGGCGAGTCCGGTCGCAAACAGGGCGGGAAACCACCAGGCATCCATGCCGGACCAGCCTGACACGGCAGCGCGAAAATGACGAACTTCCACCGCCCGGCTTCGGCCATGCGGTCTTTCGCTTCTGTAATGTTCCGGTCAGGACACCGAAAGGGAGCGTGCGTCTGTTCCCGGTGTAGAGAGTGGACCCGTGCGTGGGCGCCGCCACTCCCGAAAGGATCAGACGATGAACGCAGGGATGAAATCGAAGCCGGTGAACGGTGGGGTTTCTCCCGGGACGGTGGTGACACCGGGCCGGGCGCGGGTCGTGTCCGAAAAGGACCTCGACGCCCTGCGATACACCGGAGTGCTCAAGGGCGCTTCGGAGTCCCAGGACCGAAAGGGTCCGGGCATCGGGGATCCGTGCGGGAGCGGAGACCAATTTGGCGCCGGCCGCTCCGATGCTGTTCCCGGCTTGGGTTGTCGTTGAGGGGAACGGTGGCGGATAACTGTTGGTGCCTCGCGTGTTGGAGCCGGGGCGGCAGCAGGTGCGGCCGGCGCCTTGAGTCCGGCCCCGGGGGTTCCGACGATTTTCCAAACCCAACCACCCGACCGACCATGAAACCCATCAAGCTCATCGCCCGCGGACTCGTCTCCGGCCAGATCCGCCTCACCCCCGAGCTGCTCAGCGCCCTGCGCCAGCTCGCGGATCAGGGCGATCCGGACAAGACCACCGTGGTCACGATCACCGAGGAGGTCACCGCAACGCCTCCCCCCGCATTCAGCGGACGCTTCGGCAAACTCGTGTCCGTGGTCTCGCTGCCCCCACGCCGTCGCTGCACCACCGGGCCCAGTCCCGATCCGGCGTCCGGGAATTCCCCGGCGCTTTGACTTCGCGGGACTGATTCGTAGGATGTCCCCCGAATGCGAATCGTCCGCCACTCCGATCCGGATTTTTCAGAACAGCTCGAGGCCTGCGCCCGGGCCACGAGCCTCTTTGACGCGGGGGTGGACGCCCGGACGCGCGAAATCCTGGACGCTGTTCGGACCCGCGGCGATGCGGCCCTCTCGGAACTGACCCTGCGCTTTGACGGTGCGGACCTGACCCCGGAGCAACTGGCCATCACCACGGCGGAACTGCTCGGCGCCTCGCTGTCCGCCGATGCCGCCCTCCGCGCGGCCGTCACCGCCGCCCACCGCAACATCGCCACCTTCGCCCGGCGCTCCCTGCGGCGCGCGTGGAGCGCCACCAATTCCCATGGCGGCCGCGTCGGGGAAAAATTCGACGCCTTCGAGCGCGTCGGCATTTACATCCCGGGCGGCACCGCCCCGCTGGTCTCCACCGCCCTGATGACGGTGACCCTGGCCCAGGTGGCCGGCTGCCGGGAGATCGTGGTCTGCACTCCGGCCGGACGCGACGGCACCGTCAATGCCGCCCTGCTCCATGCCGCCCGCACCGCAGGGGCGACCGAGATCTACCGGGTGGGCGGCGCCCAGGCGATTGCCGCGATGGCGTTGGGAACACCGACCATCGGACGCGTGCAAAAGGTCTTCGGCCCCGGCAACGCCTACGTGGTCGCCGCCAAGCGCCTGCTGTTCGGACACGTCGCTGTGGACCTGCTTCCGGGACCGAGCGAAGTGCTCGTCCTCGCCGACGACACCGCGGATCCGCGCCTCATCGCGGCCGATCTGCTCGCGCAGGCGGAGCATGGCTCCGGACACGAGCGCGTGTGGCTGGTGACGACGTCCGCGCGGATCCTGAAGTCCGTCGAGCGGGAACTCGCGCGTCAGCTTCCGAAACTGGCGCGCCGCGAGTTCATCCAGCGGGTCCTCGATGCCAACACCTGGCTGATCCAGGTAAAGGACCTCGCCGCGGGAGTGGCCCTGGTGAACCGACTGGCTCCCGAGCACTGCGAAGTCATGGTCCGGGGGGCGCGCAAGGTGTCCGCGGGTATCACCACCGCCGGCGCGATCTTCCTCGGCGGTGACTCCCCGACGGTGCTGGGCGACTACGTGGCCGGCCCCAGCCACACCCTGCCGACTGGCGGCGCGGGACGTTCGTTTGCCGGCCTCACCGTGGACCAGTTCCAGCGACGCACCAGCGTGGTGGAGTATGGCCGGGGTGCCCTGCGCAAGGCCGTCCCCACCGTCCAGGCCTTCGCCGGGATGGAAGGCCTCGACGCCCACGGCCGCTCCGCGTCCATCCGGCTGGAGCGTCCCTGAGTGCGGTAGTCCTCTACCGCTTCTCGTCCCGGCATCCGGTCCCTGGCTTCAATCCACGCGGCGGAGTCGAAAATAGCGCTGTTCCGTGGATTGCGGCAGGTCGAGCACCAGGGAGTGTTCCTCAATCCGGGGGTCCCCGGCTTCCGCCACCCAGGGAACCGAGGGATTCAATGCGGCGCACGATTCGACCACCACCTTCAGGTCACGGACAGGCCACCGCAACCGGTGCACACGGATGCCGTTCTCCACCTCGACGGACTCCGTAGCCAGTTGCACCTCGCCGGCAGCGTGAAGAACCAGCTTTGCGCGAAAGGCCTCCGGTTGGCCCGAGGTGGAACTCTTCCCCGAACCGACGATCCATTGGCCGTCAGGCGAGATCGCCGTGACATTGGTCAGCGATGCAAAGGCGCCCACGTCCGCTCCCTGGGCCGCCAGTAGCGGCAGCAAAGGCAGGGAACCATAGGGAACCAGGACCCGGCCAATGTCGGGATTGGGTTCCAGGGTGAAGCGACCCTCCATCCCCGCACAAAGCATCCCCGTCCGCGAAGCCACCACACGGCTGAGCGGAGGGTTCGACACGGAGGTCATGGACCGGACGTTTCCATCCCGAAATCCAACCCAATCCAAAAGCCGGCCCGGGCGACCAGGCTGCCATGTGCTGCCCACGATCCGCAGTCCGTCACCGGTGAGACCCAGTCCCCCCAGAAACGTCGGACACTCGCACTCGGCCCTCAGCGCCTCGAGCCACGACGGGGCGATTCGAAGGGGAACGGCCCCGACCCCCATCTGCCACCGCACGAGTCGGTCCCTCGATGTCGACACGGCGGTCACCGTGCCATCATCGGAAACGGACGTTTGAGACTGCGCGGAAAGCCCGAACTGGTCGCCCAGGTCCATCGACGGCACTCCCAGCCGCCATCGGACATACACCAGTTTCTCCGACCCATTCGGCTGGGGAACCCCGGCGTATCCCAGCACCGTGTTGCCATCGCCGGAGATGCCCAGGGCACCTCCCGAATGCGCATCGCCGGGCGGCAGGACCAGCGACTCCACCCGACCGGAAACCCACCGCACCGGCAGCGGGACTCCGGATGCATCCAACGAATTCCCAACCATCGTCGCTCCATCGGCGGAAACCCCCGTCGCCGCACTCCAACCCTCCGGCGAAACCAGCCCCACCAGTGGCCGGGTGCCGGTGTCCGGACTCCAGGAGAAGGCTCGTTGTGACGGATCCCCGGGCGGAAAGATTCCCGGGCGCTCGCCGACGGCCGAACGTCCCACGACCACCGATCCATCCGCCGAGACACCCCGGGCCTCACTGCGGGCGTGGCCCGGCAGCGCTCCCAGAGAGTCCAAACTCGCTTGTAGTCCAGCCTTTAGGCTGCTCTCCCCGGCCCAACCGCCGCCCCCCGCGTCGCCCGAACCATAGGCTGAAGCCTGCACTACAAACCGTGCGTTCGAGTCCAGCGCATGCGCGTTCAGGTTAAAAAGGATCGCGGGGACCAACAACCTGCCGAAACGGTGGGCGGAGCGGGTTCTCATAGGGTTGAACCCGCTAAGCAACACCGATGCCACCCATCGTTCGATCTCGCGCCGGCGCGGACCCTGAAGTGGGTGG
>JAEUHD010000105.1 GCA_016793645.1 Verrucomicrobiales bacterium | reverse complement strand
CCTCGATGGCTCCCTGCGGCCGGAGTTCTTCGAACTCGAGGAGTATGAGGTCACCGCGGAGCAGTTTCAGGATCAGGCCATCGAGATCCTGGAGCAGCGGCAGGCGTCCACCTCCTTTCTGGACGCCATCAGTTCCGAGCAGTTCCGTCGGCTGGGCGTCACTGATGCCGCCCAGATCATCACCAAGCTTCCCGGCACCACCGTCGTCGAGGGGAAGTTCGCCGTCATTCGCGGCCTGAGCGACCGCTACAACATCACCGAACTCAACGGGGCACAGATCCCCACCGCGGACCCGTACCGGGTGGGCGCCCCGCTGGACATCATCCCGGCGGCGATGATCCGCGAGGTCTCCGTCAGCAAGACCTTCACCCCGGACCTGCCCGGCGGATTCGCCGGCGGCCTCGCCAACGTCAAGACGAAGTCCTTTCCCGACAAGTTCCTCCTGAACGTCGAGGTGGGGCTGGAGTACAATTCCCAATCCACCCTCAACGACAATTTCCTGTCGTACCCGGGGAGCCCGAATGACTGGGCGGGATTTGGCACCAGCACCCGGGCCAAGCCTTCCGCCCTGGAGGGCCAGACGGCGCAGACCCTGCAGCCTCCCCCGAATGCCCGCCCCGGTGAGACACCCGCCCGCGCCAAGGAACGCGCCGACCAGGCCAACAAGGTCCAGAACGCCCTGGGTTCATTTCAGGACTACGTCTTCGGCGGCACCCCTTCGACGCCACCGCCCAATTACGGGGGCAACTTTTCGGTCGGGGAAACCCTGGACCTCAACGGACACGATTTCGGGTACTTCGTCAGCGGAGTCTACCGACGCCGCTGGTTCTTCTACGACGATGGCGTCCAGAACAAGTACACCTACTCCTCCGACGGCGTGCAGCCCACGCGCGAGTTTCAGGAGACGCGCGCCCTGATGGAGGCCCTGTGGGCGAGCGTCGTCAATGTCGCCTACGAGATCGTCCCCGAGGACCACACCCTCAGCTTCACCTTTTATTGGAACCAGAGCGGGGAGGACCTCACGCAGCACCAGGTCGGCTACGTGGATCAGGACTACTCCCGGGTTGCGGACCTCAACAGCCTCTACTGGACCCAGCGGCAGATCCATGCCTTCCAGATCCAGGGGGATGACCATTTCGAGAAACTCCACGACCTCCACACCGACTGGCTCATCTCGATCGCCAACACCTCGCAGGACGAACCGGATCTGCGCTACTTCAACTTCTTCCGTCAGCCGGATGGCAGTTTCGCCACCTTTGGCAACTCCCTCCCGGAGCCCGTGTGGCCCACGCGCTACTACCGCTACATCAACGAGGACAGCATCTGGGCCACCCTCAACAACCAGGTCCCCATCAAGCAATGGCTCGATCTGGACGGCTTCGTGAAATTCGGGGGTGGCTTCAACGGTTCCCAGCGCGAGTTCACCGAGGACACCTATCAGTTCAGCGGCGGCAGCGGCTGGGAGGCGCAGCAACCCCCGTTCCTCGCGACTCCCAACAACTACTTCACGGCGCAGAACATCCTCTACACCACGGTAACCAACCGGAACGGGATCAACTACATCTTCCAACGGAAGTTTCAGCAGGGCCTGTCCCCCTCATTCTACGACGGCGAGCAGCAGATCCCCGCGGGCTATGCCATGACCGAACTTCCCCTGACCGAGCGGCTGAAGCTGATCACCGGCGCCCGGGTGGAGGGCACCTACATGTCGGTGGTCGGCGGGACTCCGCTCCAGCAGACCAACTCGCTGATCAACCAGCTCGACGTCATGCCGGCGGTCAGCGGCGTGTACCAGATCGTCACCAACATGGACATCCGGGCGGCCTTCAGCCAGACGGTCGCCCGGCCGACCTATCGCGAGATCGCCCCCTATCGATCCTACGATCCCTACAGCAACCAGATCATCGAGGGGAACCCCAACCTGACGATGACCGGGATCAACAACTACGATCTCCGCTGGGAGTACTATCCCCAGCCCGGCACGATGTTTTCCGTCAGCGGATTCTACAAGCACCTGACCGACCCGATCGAGAAGGTGGCCGTCACCTTTGGCGGCGGCGTGGTGACGTTTGAGAACCGGAATGAAGCCAGCCTGTACGGCATCGAACTGGAGGCGAACTCCAAGCTGGCCTTTGTGGATGACGCCCTGGAGGAGTTCCAGGTCGGCTTCAATTTCGCGTACATCAAGTCCGAGGTCGAACTCACCCAGACCGAGTACGACAACAAGATCATCCTCTTCCCCGACACCCCGAAGAGCCGTCCCCTGTACGACCAGTCGCCGTGGATCGTGAATTTTGATTTCACCTTTGACCACAAGGCGACCGGGACCACCGCCACGGTGTCCCTCGGTGCCGCAGGTCCCTTCGTCTTCCTCGTGGATCGCGCCGGTCCCGATCTGTACGAGTACCCGCCCCTGCAGTTGAACTTTGTGGCCACGCAACGGCTTTCCGACCACTGGCGCCTGCGTCTGAGCTGCCGGAACCTGCTCAACTCGGAAAACCTCCGGACCTACGGCGACAGCAAGAATGACCCGATCTACTCGGAGTTCACCCTGGGGACCACGATCGCGATGATCCTCAGCTACGAGTATTGAGCCGGAACCACCCGTAGCCGCGGAGGGAACGACGCGCTGACTCCTCCCCCCCCTTCGCCCCACCCCACCATCGCACCGAGGACCCATCGTGCGCCTCCTCTCGTCGGCGGCTACCCACCCGTAGCCGCGGAGGGAACGACGCGCTGACTCCTCCCCCTTCGCCCCACCCCACCACCGAACCGGGGACCCATCGTGCGCCTCCTCCCGTCGGCGGCTACCCACCCGTAGCCGCGGAGGGAACGACGCGCTGACTTAAAACGCCCCCCTGCCGGGTGACCCCGCCCTCTACCCGATCAATTCGAGGGCCGCCTCAGCCATCTTGGGTCCGGTGAGTCCGTGTTTCACGTAGAGTTCCTCCGCGAGGTAGGCGGACTGGCCGAACTCGCCATGGATCCCGAGGGACTTCACGCGATGGGCGATGCCCGCGTTGGAGAGGGCGTGGGACACCTGGGCACCCATGCCGCCCACCACCTGGTGATCCTCGATGGTCACCAAACGTCCTCCGCACGCCTTCACCGCCGCGCCGATGGTTTCGAGATCCACCCGGTTGACGAACGGATTGTTGATCACCGTCGCCGACTTCCCCTTCGCCGCCAGCAGCTTCGCGGCTTCGAGACATTTGCTGAACAGGACTCCGGATCCGACGAGGACGACATCCTTGCCGGACTCGATCACCTGGGCGCGTCCCCAGTCGTACTTAGCACCCGGAACCCACTCGAGGGGGTAGTTCTCCCGCCCCACGAAGAACAACACCGACTCCCCATCCCGCCCCGCCTTCCGCTCCTCGGCAATGTGCCGGATCGCGTCGTACATGAACGCCTCGGCCTCATTGGAGCAGCTCGGTGCGATCACAATGGTGTGGGGAATCGAACTGACCGCGGCCAGGTAGGTCGTGGCCTGATGGGAGGCCCCATCCGCGGCGTCCTGGAATCCGACGTGGGAAAACATCGCGATCACCGGCGCCTGGGACAGCGCGGCCATGGTAAGCGGCAGATTGCCCTTGGTGACGCCGAACTGTCCGAACGTATCCACGATCGGAATGTAGCCCGCCTTGCTGAGGCCGGCGCCGGTCGAAACCATGTTCGCCTCGGCGATGCCGACCTCGATGAAATGTCCGGTGGCCTTCTGGAAGGTGCTGATGCCGGTGGAACCCTGGACGTCCGAGGAGACGGAATACACCGGGTATCCATCCTGGGCGGCGCGAATGGCACCCTTGGCGAGTCCCGCCTGGACCTTGTCCTTCTTCACGGCCGGCGCCGCCGGGGTGGACGCGGCGGCGGCAGCAGCCGCCTTGGCCTTCTTTTCAGCCTCCTTCTTCTCCCAGTCGGCCCGCAGCGACTGCGCCCAGGCCGTCAATTCCGCCGGGGGCGTCGTTCCGCCGAAGATCTCCTGGACCCAGTCCACAATCTTCTCGCCGTTCGCCAGGGGGAATCCGTGACCGCCGGTGGAATTCTCTTCGGTCGCCTTGATCCCGTATCCCTTGATCGTGTGAAGCCAGACGCACACGGGTGTGGACGGATTGTTGCGCGCCTCCGCGATGGCCGCCTCCATGCCGTGGTACACCGCGGCGAGGTCGTGCCCGTTCTTAATCTCATGAACACTCCATCCCAGCGTCGCGAGGGACCGGAAGGTCGGCTCCATGGAGAACGCATCGTGGTCGATGCGGCCCGACAGCTTCGTGTCGTTGTCCGAAAGCACCATCACCAAGGGATTCACCCGCCCCTTGCCCGCAAGCCCCGGAATGGCGGCGAACGCCTCCTTGGCCTCGCCCTCCATGGAGGCGCCGTCGGACATGAAGCAGATCGTGACGCGGTCGCGTCCGGCCAGGCGGTCACCAATGGCGAGTCCCTGCGCCACCGGGAGCGACGAACTCAGGGGGCCGTTGGACACCAGGACGCCCTCGGGATTGAGGTGGGATTCCCCGTGTCCGGTCAGCTTGGAGTGGATGCTCCGGAACTTCTTCAGGTCATCCAACCCCAGGTTGTCGAATCCAT
The DNA here is from genome assembly GCA_016793645.1 of Verrucomicrobiales bacterium. Lineage (GTDB taxonomy): Bacteria > Verrucomicrobiota > Verrucomicrobiia > Limisphaerales > UBA9464 > UBA9464. Next base: position 8,878 of record JAEUHD010000105.1, on the reverse strand, counting down.
AGATGGCCCGGATGGCGTAGATTCCGTTCTCGGCGTGGCCGGCGTCATTGAGGAAATTGTAAGCCTCGTGCCAGGGGCGTCCCTTCGTGGCAAACAGAATGGCGTGGGTCGCCGCGCTGACCTCCGCAAAGGCGGCCGGGCCGCCCCAGTGACAGGCCGCACCGCCGACAACGGCATGGACGTCCATCAGCGCGACCACCGCGCGGATGGCCCGGGGATCTGCCACCACCACCTCCTGGCCTGCCGCATTCCGGATCGTCAGCGGGAACTTCGGTCCGGAGGCCGGGGTGCCGGCCAGTTTGGACCGCACGGAAAGCGGCTGAAGCGGGGGAAGTTCGACTTTTGCGACGACGGAGGTATCGGCAGCCATGGAGGGATCAGTGTTGTGGGGCCGGAACCAGTTCCGACCGACCGGCGACGCTAAGGTTCGGCCCCGGAATTGGAAATCCGATTTTCGGGGCACACGTCACCTTCACACGGTCGTTACCGGCGGGCAGCGGGAAGCGTCGACCAACGAATCCCGGCGGCCCCCGGCGATCCATCCGGATCATCGCCAAATGGGACGGGCGTCCCGCAGCGGACTTCTCGCCTCCCGGGTCAATCAGGACTACGGTCCCCGCCATGAGTGACGCGCTCACCGCCGCCCTGACGTTGTTGCTGGCGACGAACCGCCCCGCGGCCGCGAGCAACCTGGTGGCCGAGGCCACGGGACTTCAAATCCCGGCCGCGATCACCGCGCCCCCGGTCGCGGCGACCAACGACCCGGTGGAACTGGAGCTGAAGTCGATCATGGCCGAGGACGATGCGGCGCAGCAGGACATTGAGCGCCTGGTGACCCAGGCGGAGAACCCCAAGGATCCCCTCCTCGCCCCGCAACCACTGACCCTCGGCGCCCGCATCCGCGAACGCGCGGCGCCGGTGCGCCGTCGCTACGAACGGTTCATTGCCGAGCACCCCAGGCACGCGAAGGCCCGAATGGCCTTTGGCAGCTTTCTCAACGACATCGGCGAGGAGGAGGACGCCATCGAGCAATGGGAGAAGGCGCGCACCCTGGATCCCACCGATCCCGCGGCGTGGAACAATCTCGCCAACGTGTATGCCCACATTGGCCCGGTCACGAAATCCTTCCCGTACTACGAGGAGGCCCTCCGGCTGAATCCCGATGAGCCTGTGTACCTGCACAATTTCGGAACCCTGGTCTTCATGTTTCGTCGAGACGCCACCAACTATTTCAAGTGTGACGAACAGGCGGTCTTCACCAGGGCGTTTGAACTCTACAAGCGGGCGATCGAACGGGATCCCCACAACTTCCAACTCGCAGCCGACGTCGCCCAGACGTACTACGGATGGCGACTGCCCGAGGAGGGGCCGGCGGAGGAACGCCGAAAGGCGGAGCTCAATCTCCAGAACACCGCGCTTCAAGCCTGGACGAATGCACTCGCCATCGCCGCCACGGACGAGGAACGGGAGGGCGTCCAACTCCACTTCGCCCGCTGGAACATCCGCGGTGGCCGCTACGACGAGGCCCGCACCAACCTGTCCCTCGTGACCAACGAGGTCCACGCCGTCATCCGAAACCGACTCATGAAATCGGTCACGGAACACGAGTCGGGCACCCGGAAGAGCCCGTAGCCGCGGAGGGAACGACGCGCTGACTCTCCCCCCTATTCCTTCGCGCCCGGCAGCTTGGGCAGCGGGAAGGGAGACTCATCCGCTCCTCCGCCGGCGGGATCCGGCTTTCCGGATTCCGCATTCGCGGAGGCCATGAGTTCCGAGCGCTTCTTGAGCAGCGGCTCCACGGTCCATTTGCTGACCTTGAAGGTCCACTTCCCCAGCGCCTGCTCGGCCTTCAACTTCTGCTCCTGCTTCGCCAACTTCTCCTTGAACTCCTTGTCCAACCGCTCCTTGTCCTCGGGCTTTTCATCCGCGCCCGGCTTGCGTTCCTTCGGGATGTCGGCGCTGACCGCGACCTGCACCGCATGGTTCTCGCCTTCGGCCTTGCCCACCTTGAGATCATAGGTGAATCCGCCGGCCGTCTTGATCTGCGCGGTGACCGGATGATCCAATCCGAGGGCGGCGACATCGGGATTCAGAATGACATCGGTGAAACTGGCGGACCCAAGCAGGGACGAAAAGCTCCACAGCTTGTTCTTGTCGAGCGTTTCCCCGGCCGCCGGCGCGACCAGAGCCCATTCGCCGAACTCGTTGGTCCGGGTCAGGGAAAAGCTGTTGGTCGCCTCAGGCTGGGTGATGGTGACCGCAAGGGGCTGCTCGACCTTGATGAATTCCTTCGCGATCCATTCCTCAGGACTCGGTTTCGCCGTGCTCAGCGGATCCCCCACCAGCGAGACAGAATCCCCCACCTGCACGTAGCGCCCATCGGGGAATCCGCCCCCGCCCATGGGATCCTCACCGCCGCCCTTGGTGCTCTGTTTCCCCAACCGCAGACTCTTGACCGGCTTTCCGTCGGCACCCAGAAGATCCACCACCGTGACGGCGTTGCCGGTCAACTCCAGCATCGGAAGCCGCGAAGCACCCACATTGACCGGACGCGCCACCTTCAATCCGTCCAGTTTCTGGAGGAAGGTGCCCAGATCCGCCAGGTTCGCCGGATAATTGCCGCGTTCCCGGACCACCCACGCGTCTCCATCGCGAACGACATTCACGCTGTTCGATCCCTGCTGGATCCGGATGGCCGTGACCTTGGCCCCGTCGAAGGGCCCAAGAACGCTGCCGCCCATGGCACTCCGGGACTTGTCAAAGCCGGCGCTGCGCTGCTTCAGCACCCACAGACCGCCCCCGCCCAGCACCAGGGCGGCGACCAACAGCACCATCAGTTGTTTCGGTTTCATCGTTTGATGCGCGACGCCAGGAGCGTCGTTCTCTGAAATGTGTTCTCCGACCGGATCAACCCTCCGCCTACTTCGCCGCCATCTTCCGGCGGCGGACCACCGCCAGCGCCACCCCGACCAGGGCGACCAGGATGGGCATGGCCGCAATGTTCACCCACTTGAGGCGATTCTCGAGGGCATCGACGTCCTGCCGCAAATTCCGCTTCGTGGACCGGAGCTCCTTCCGGGTCTCCGCCTGCTGGGAGTTGAAATTCTTGAGGGCCTGCTGCTGTTCCGGGGACAGGATCACCTTCGCCGTATCGCCGTCCTTCTTCACCTGGATCTTGCTGAGTTCGCCCTGCAGGTCCTGAAGCTTCTTGTCCAGCTCGGCGATCTTGGCCTGGTAGGCGTTGCGGGCATCGGACTCCATCTTCTGGACCACCGTGAACGGCCGCCGGACGGACGCTCGGCTGCGCGCCCCAATGAGACTCTCATCGCCGGCCGTCTGCTCCACGACATTCTGCAACAGGCTGAGATTGCCGTTCATGGGCATCGCCACGCGCATCATCTGGTTGATCTGGACGGTGAAGTTGTTGGCCAGCATGTCGGCATCGCCAAAGACGTACACCATGTTGTCCGCGGCGGACTCCTCCAGGGGCGCCGCGGCCGCGGCCGGCGCGTTGGTATCGGACTTCGAGGCCGGGTTGCCGTCCGGAAACGCGGTCTTGAACTTTCCGGAAATCTTCAGTGCCAGATTGTAGGTGACTCCCGACGCCTTGAAGTCCTGCAACACCTTTTCCGGATTCAACTGGGCCGTGATGCCGTCCACCAACTGGGAATCCTTGGTGCTGAAAAGAATGGGTTCCCCCTTGAGTCCCGCCGTCGCCGAGCCCTGCATGCCACCCGGGAACGGCATCCAGACGTCGTCCACCTGCGCCGTCACCACGCTGTTGGCATCAATGCCCGACGCGTTGATGAAGACAAATCCCGGCACCGGTTGCGGACGTCCGTCCCGGCCCCCGAGTTCCTTCATGAACTGCGTGTCGGCGACCACCTGGGAACCGAAATCATATCCCCAGGCCTTGAACAGTTTCGGCAGCGAGGAACTGGTGCCGAAGTTGAGTCCCATCGGATTCGGCTGCTGACGCTGCGTATCGGAAATGCAGAGCGGATCCACAAAGGCCACCAGCCTCCCGCCCCGGAGGACAAACTGGTCGAGGGCAAACTGGGCCTTGTCGGTGATGTCCTTGGGATGGATGACCAGCAGGACCTTGATGGAATCGTCCACCTTCTCGACATCCATCGGCACGGTCTTCACTTCGAAATCGCGCTTCAGCTCGGAGACGAAGATCCAGGGCTCGCTGCCCTGTTGCCGGCCCATCTGCATCATCATCATCGGATTCATCCCCCCGCCCATGACGGGAAGCGGGCTCATGACACCGATGACCGGCTTGTTGGTGGTCAGCACCTGCGAGATCGCCCGCGCCAGATCGTACTCCAGCAACTTCTCGCGCTGCGGGGCGAGGAAGGGCAGCACCACCTTGTCCGGCGCGTTCTCGACCGCCAGACCCAGGTAGAACTCCTCGCCGTTCTGGAGCGCCTGCCCCTGGACGCCGTCCAACCGCGCGGAATCCTCGGCCTCGGAATCCGGCTCCGGATCGATCTTCTTGATGTCGATCTTGTTCCCGGATTCCGCCCGGAATTCCGACAGCAGGTCGTCCACGGACTGGACATACGTCTTGAGCGCCGGCGGCATGCGGTCCTTGCCCTGGCTGACGTAGAAGCGCACCTCCACGGGTCCGTCGAGCCGCTTCAGGATCTGCCGTGTGCCATCGGACAGCGTGTGCAGCTTGTCCGCGGTCATATCCACCCGGGCGCGGGCCGGACTGAAGATCAGGTTGAGCCCGACGAGGGCAATGAACACGAGCACCACGCCCGCGGTCGAGTAAAGGAACGTCTGAAGCTTCGACGATTTCATCGGGGATCGAAAATTCGGGTTAGGCGGCGCGCAGGCTGCGCAGGACGACGCTGGTTCCAAACAGGCAGAAGGCGATCACGCTGCCGAAGAAGAGCAGGTCCCGGAAGTCCACAACCCCGCGCTGGAAGTCGGAGAAGTGGGGCATGACGCTGAACGAGGACACGATGTTGACCAGCCACTCCGGAGCCCAGCGCACCAGGAGATCCGTCACGGGCTCCCATCCGGCGAGGATGAGGAAGAAGCAGATCACCACGGAGAGGATGAAGGAGATCACCTGGTTCCGGGTCATGGCCGACGTCATCACGGTCACGGCCAGATAGGCGCCCGCCAGCAGAACGCTGCCCAGGTACCCGGTCAGCATCGTCCCGACGTCGGGACTGCCGAGGTACATCGTGGTCAGCACCACCGGGAACGTGAGGAACAGCGCCAGGGCGATGAAGATCCAGCACGCGACAAACTTTCCGAGGATCGCCTGCCACGCCGAGATCGGCATGGTCAGCAGCAGCTCCAGCGTCCCGACGCGGCGTTCCTCCGCCCAGAGCCGCATGCCGGCCGCGGGAACGAGGAACAGGTACAGCCAGGGATGCCACATCAGGAAGGCATTCAGGTTGGCCTCCCCGCGGAGGAAGTAGTTCCCGAGCATGAACGTGAAAAATCCGTTCAGGAGCAGGAAGATCACGATGAACACATAGGCCACGGGCGAGTTGAAGTATCCCACCAGTTCGCGCTTCGCGATGGTCCAGATGTTGCGGAGTGATTCGGACATACGGGCGTTCGGAAAAATGGAGTTTGTGGTTGGGGCGGCGGCGCCGGCTATTCGGCGCCCTTCGCGGTTTCGGGCCGTGTGATGCTGCGGAACACATCGTCCAACCGGCCCTCCTCGGTGCGCAATTCGTCCAAGCGCCATCCCTCGCGCTGGGCAAGCTCCGACAGCGACCGGGCGAGGTCGCCATTGACGGGCTTGTCCCGGGGATACACGCGGGCGGTCACCGTCGCGGCGTCCCCCTGCACCACCACCCGGCCGGCGGCCGGAAGGGCATGCAGCTTGGTTCGAACCGTCTCCGCCGCCGTGCCCTGCACGCGCAGCGAAACGCTTCCCGCCAGTTCATGACGCGCCCGCAGCTCCGCGGGCGTTCCATTGGCCACCACCTGCCCGCGGTCAATGATGATCGCGCGGCTGCACACGGCATCCACCTCCTCCAGGATGTGGGTGGAGAAGATGATGGCCTTGTCGCGTCCGAACCGCTTCAGCAACTGCCGGATCTCGTGCTTCTGGTTGGGATCCAGGCCGTCGGTGGGTTCGTCGAGCACCAGGATCGGCGGATCGTGGATCAGGGACTGCGCCAGGCAGGTGCGGTGGCGAAAGCCCTTGGACAGAGTGTCCACGGACTGGTGGAGAACACTCTCCAGGAAGCACAGGCCCACCACGCGCTGGATCGCCTGCTCGCGGGCGGCGCCGTGAAGCCCCCGCATTTCCGCGGCGAACGCCAGGAACCCGTGGACCGTCATGTCGCTGTAGCACGGGGCGCTTTCGGGGAGGTAGCCGATCAGGCGCTTGGCGGGAATCGGGTTCTCCCCGATGTCATGGCCACCGACGACGACCCGGCCGGAGGTCGGCGGAAAGAATCCCGTGATCATCCGCATGGTCGTCGATTTCCCCGCGCCGTTGGGCCCGAGGAACCCGAGGATCTCCCCCTTTTGAACGCTGAAGGAGACGCGATTCACCGCCCGCTTGGGGCCGAAGTCCTTCACCAAATCTTCAACGGTAATCATGCAAGAAGCCGATCCGACGATGTTCTGCCTTGAAACGGTCAAAAGGAATAGGAAGAAGTTTTTTCCAGTCAAGAGGCAGCTTCAGATCCCGGTTGGTAGTGCAGCCTTCAGGCTGATTCCCCCCCGTCCAACAGCACACCGCGGGTGGTTCAACACCTCCGGGTTCGATGCGGGGGAACCCCGGAAAAAACATGCCGGCACCCCGGACAGCCTGAAGGCTGGACTACAAACAACGCCCGTTCGTAGTGCAGCCTTTAGGCTGATTCCCCCGGTCAAACACCGCATCGCGGCTTGTCCACGCCTCCCCTGCCCCTTCTGGCAATCCGTCGGGACCAACCGTCCCGACCCTCCGGACAGCCTGAAGGCTGGACTACAAACAACGCCCGTTCGTAGTGCAGCCTTCAGGCTGATCCCCCGCTTCCACTGGCCAGCACCCGCATCCAAGACCTCACTCGGTCCCGGGCCGCCGCCGCAGTCCCTTCCGGGCGGACTGCCGGGCCTTGTCCGCCAAAATCCGTTCCTTCGCCCCTCGGCTCCGGCCGCGCCGCGCCCGTCGGAGTTTTTCGATCCGGGCGCGTTCCGTTGCGCGGGCCGCCTCCCGCCGGGCCTCCAATCGTTCCACAAGCAACTCCCGAGCCCGCCGCCGGTTCCGCCCCTGGAGTCGTTCCTCCTGACACCGCACCTGGATGCCGGTCGGCAGGTGCACCAACTGAACGCAGGTCGAGACCTTGTTGACGTTCTGTCCCCCGTGGCCGCCCGACCGCACAAACGTCTCGCGCAAATCCTCCTCCCGGATCCCCAGCAACGCCATGCGGCGTTCCAACGCATCTCCCGCCCCGCCGGACTCCGTGCTCCCATTCATCACCGCAGCGTATCCGAGTCCCCCGTTTGAATCCACAGCGTCACCTCCATCGAACCCACGCGGCGAAGGCCGACCCGCGCGGCAGCGGACTGGGCCACCATCCTTCCCGGAACGGCCCTTCTCTGAACTCTCGCCATCGGCAGGGCTCCCCGTCTATTCTCCGTCCGTTCTCGGCGCGCCCCGATAGCTCAAATGGATAGAGCAGCGGTTTCCTAAACCGTTGATCCAGGTTCAATTCCTGGTCGGGGTACCAATTGACGTTGCACTACCGGGCTTTGGCGCATGGTGGAGCGCATAGTCGATCACCATTCAATGGGCATTCCATGCTCTCGCCAAACCTTCTCTGCTTCTTCTTTCCTCTTCCATTCCACGAGAAGGTGCTTGCCCTCCCAGTAACATCCAAAGTCGATCTCCTCAAAGACCGGTGCCTTGTTGAAGAGTACTCGTCGAAACTGTCGGACGTCCTTGGAAATGGTGCTAGGCACTGCATCAGGAGGCAGCAAAGACCCTCCGACATAGTCACCAGCCGCCCCCAACTCCTCGACCAAACATAATTTCCCTTCCACTAGCTTTCGGGATGTTCGGAGTGCCTCGATCAGGTTCCTACGTTCATCACTCCATCGATCGTAGTGACCATGCCAGTGTGAGAATCCGAGAGGATCGATAGTCCGCATGTCACCATCGAAGTGTAGATCAATAGATGGCCAAGCCCGATCACTAGGCTGCACTTTCAGGATACATGGCGAGTACTCCCGACCGTTGAAGGTCTGAATTCCATTTTCGGGAACGATGTTCCCCCATCGCAACTTCCGCTTGATCTGGTCAATGGAGACCATGTTCATGAGATCGAACGTCAGAGGTGAGCGAACGCCGCCGACAGGAACCGAGGGGCGCACGAGTCGCCCCCGAACATCCCCTCAGGGTCTGTGGCAAACACGGTGCGGCGGTTCGTCTCTGGCGACTGGTTCGGCGACCGGCTCATAAACGCTGCCTCGCCTCTGTAATGACCCTCTGCGCTTCCTGGACATGCTCGTCTGCTACCTGCAAACGAACGCCGCTGCTGGTCATGAAATGAAACGGCGCAATGGATGCAGTGATTTCGTCTGGAATGGACGACGGGATCCCGAATGAATCCAACGACATCCTGAGGCGAAGCGCCTCGGTAAGGTCCAAACAGTTTGCAATTGTGGTCATAATGGACTCGATGGTGCCGAACGTCGCTGCTCAGTGACGCGCCGACAAACGTGCCCAGAATGGTTCCGATGCGCAATCGGCGCGTTCACTGGAGCAGCCTTGTTGAACTAAGCCGCTGCGCGGCGAAGCGGAGGTGGGAGCGGGGTTCCAAGGTTGGGCCGGGTCCGGCTGACGGCATGGGGGGAGCGTATAGGCTGGGCGGTGCATGAAAAGCACCAAGTCCTACACCATTCACCCAAA
>JAEUHD010000087.1 GCA_016793645.1 Verrucomicrobiales bacterium | reverse complement strand
TCGCGCCATGCCGCACGCCGCGGGACCCAATCTCCCAGATTCCTCGTTTCAGCATGTGCCAGGACCGGTGTTTCCGTCCCAACGAGCGACGTTACTTCCCGGGGGATGTCACCTCCGGCGTATCGCGTTGGCCGCGGTGGGCATCCTCGGGCTGGTGGCCAGGACCTGGGCTGCGGACTTCCTCGACACGTTTTCGAACGGGGTCGCGGGGTGGGTCACGCCTCCGGGTTGGGTTCTGGTGGAACAAGCCGATCAGAACGTGGTCTTCCGTGGGGATTCGACGCCGGACATTTTTGCACGCCGAACCGATGTCACCCTGGGGCGGTCCTGGCGGATCGAAATGGATCTCGATTTTCGCGCCTTCTACTCCGGTGGACGCTACGGCCTGGGCGGGCTTGCCCTGTTTCCTGCGGTCAACTCGGGCGTTCAATTTGAGGTGAATGTGACCTGCCTGAATGGCCGAAACGTCATGCTGGAATCCCAGTGGTTCGAGGCCGGGTCCGGGACGTGGAACTTCGCTTCGGGAACGGCCTGGATCCCGAATGCCTCCTCCGTCTACCGGCTCCACGTGTTTCGCCCCCTCAACGCCGACCGGCTGGTGGTCAAACTGACCGGGACCAATGGGTTCGAGCACCTGACGGAAACGGTGCCCATCCCGGTGGAGGTGCTCAATCGCATGACGGTGGTCGGGCTGAGGGTGAATTCCGGGAGGGTGGAATTTGACAATCTGCGGGTGGTGACGCCCTACGACGCCCCGGCGGCACCGGTTCTGATCGAACAGCCGCAAAGTCTCAGCCGATTCCGCGGCTCGCGCGCGGAGTTCCGCGTCAACGCGACGGGGCCCGGCCCGCTGAAGTACCAATGGTGGAAGGATACTTCGATGATTAGGGGGCAGACGAATGACGTGTTGTTGATTCCATCCGTCCTGCCCGTGAGTGCCGGCGAATACTGGGTTGAAGTCAGGGCCGGGGAGCGGACGGAGGTCAGCGACCTGGCCACGCTGACGGTGATTGATGGGTCGCTGCGATTGTTGCCGCCCGATCCGGCCTTTCCGGATCGTCTCCGGCTCGACTTCCGACTCCCGGCGGGGCAGGCGTATACCCTGCAGCGTTCGCTGAATATGAGTGATTGGACCGATTGGATGACGGGACAGGGCTCCAGTTCCATCAAGTCGGTGGATGTGACCCTGCAGGAGGGACGAGCCCGGCAGGGATTTCGGTTGGTGATTCCGTGAGGGGGGACAGGCTGAAGCCTGCACTACCAACGAAAGACAGGCTAAAGCCTGCACTACGAACGGTGTTTGTAGTCCAGCCTTCAGGCTGTTCGGGGCGGATTCCACGGATCGGATGACGGGAGAGGGGTTTCGGTTGATGATACCATGAAGGGGACAGGCTAAAGCCTGCACTACCAACGAAAGACAGGCTAAAGCCTGCACTACGAACGGGAGACAGGCTGAAGCCTGCACTACGAACGGTGTTTGTAGTGCAGCCTTTAGGCTGTTCGGGGCGGATTCGAAGCTGGTCCGGGCGCTTAGCGGGGGACTAGCCTCCCTCCATGTGCGGGCGGTATTCGCTGACCTTGAAGGGGGTGAGGGTCGAGAACGAACTCGACGAGGTGGCGATCGAATTGAAGCGCTTCAAGCCGCGCTACAATGTCGCCCCGGGCCAGGAGGCTCCGGTGGTCCGACTGGAGGACGGTCACCGCCGCGTTGCGACGCTGCGGTGGGGTTTGATCCCGGGGTGGTCCAAGGACTCCAAAATCGCCTTCCAGTGCGTCAATGCCCGCTCGGAAACCGTGGCGAGCAAGCCCGCCTTCCGCTCCGCCTTCAAACGCCGACGCTGTCTCGTGCCCGCGGACGGATTCTATGAATGGCAGGCGACCGGTTCGGGCAAACAGCCCTGGCGATTCACGCGTCCTGACGACGGGTTGATGGAGTTCGCCGGGCTTTGGGAGCAATGGACACCCCCGGAGGGCGGGCCACCGCTGGAGACATTCACGGTCTGCACTACGACGCCGAACCTGGTCACTGGAAGAATTCATGACCGGATGCCCGTGATCCTGGATCCGAAGGGCGCGTCGGAGTGGTTGAATCCGGAGACACCGCCCGAAGCGCTGGCCCTGCTGCTCAAGCCGGCGCCTAACGACCTCCTGAAGGCCTATCCGGTGTCGACGGTCGTCAGCAATGCGCGGAACGATGTGCCGGAATGTATCCGGCCCATTCCGGAGGCATTGAACCTGCTTTGATCAAGTCGGGAGAAACGAGGGAGGCATGACCGGCAGGGCCCAACGTTCAGGCGGTTCGACGGACGGGACGGTGACCGTGCCGTCCGATGATGGGGGTTGTGTGCGGGTCTCCGGCTTTTTCCGGAGATGTACGGGCACCGGGCTCGCGGTGCTGTTCCTCGCGATCCTGATATTGGGAACGGGGAGCCGGGCGCTGGCGGACGGCAAAGTGTTCCCGTCCCGGGCGGAGGCGGTGGAGGTTCGCATGCCGGACCAGCGGGCCCTGTTGTGGTGGAGCAACGGGGTCGAGCGCCTGGTCATAGAGTCCCGTTTCATCGGGCAGGGGACCAACTTTGCGTGGGTGGTGCCGCTCCCGGCGGTACCCAAGGTGGAGCCGGCGACGTCGGGACTGTTTCCCACGTTGGTGTGGCTGATGCGGCCGGAGGTGATCCACGCGCCGACCCCGTGGTGGTTGCTGGGGCTTTTCCTGGGAGGAATCACCTGGCTGTCACTCACGGTTCATGCGGACGGAAGGATGCGCGCAATGGACTGGTGCGCCGCGGTTGCCGCTGGTGTCGGTTGCGGTGCGGCCGAACAGGGATCGATGGCTCCGGTTGGGGTGGTGGTGGGAGGAACCCTCGTGCTCGCGGTTTATCGGGCCCGGCACGGTCGGTTGAAGCCCTTGGAAGGGATCCTCCTGATCCTGATTCCGCCCCTGGTCGCGGGATTCTTTCTCCCCGCGCTCGCGACCACGAAGGCCGGCGGGGTGGGCGTGGGGCACTCCGTGGACGTTCTGGATCGCCAGCTCGCCGGGGTGTTCGAGACCACCACACTGACCGGAACCAATCCGGCGGCGATTCGGGAATGGCTGACGACGCGGGGATATCAGATGCCCGTCGAGACCGAACCGGTGATTGCAGAGTATCTGCGCGAGGGATGGGTGTTCGTGGCCAGCCGGGTCCGGAGGGACGCTTCGGAGACCAACGTGGCCTCGCTGCATCCCTTAAGCTTCACCTTTCCGGCGCGGGAGCCGGTGTACCCACTGCGGCTCACCGGAGTTGGAAACGACCGGCTCGAGGTGGATCTGTTCGTCTTTGGGGCCGAGCGGGCGGCGATGGACGGATTTCGTGTCGTGGAATGTCGTCGGACAAAATTCCCGACAGCCGAATCCGGGGAGGATTTCTTGGGGCGTTGGGCTGAGGGACTAATGCCAATGGCGCATGAGGGTCTCCAGGCGGTGGCTCCGGGCTCCGCGGTCGTGTCGCGTCTCCAGGGGACGTTGGATGGGTCGCAGATGCGCAGGGATGCAGTGATCCGATGGCAGGGTTTCGCTGAGGTTCGGGACGTACGCTATAGCTGGAGCGGGGCGTGGGTGTCGGTCGCCAATTGGACGGTCAACGGGTTGTGCCTCGTGCTGGTCTGTCTGGCCCCGTTGTTCCGGGGGCCGGGAGGTCCTACTCGTCCAGTCGTCCAGGTCGCCTGTGCCTCGATTGCACTGGCGTTGGTGGTGTCCGGTGTTTGGGTGGCGACCCTTCCGGTGACGATCGTGAGACTTCAGGGGCGGTATTCGACGGAGATCGAGCGAGAGCGACAGCAATGGGCGATTCGACACGCAATCCACGAAGGTAGGGACGTGAACGCGCCCATCACCCTGAACTCCGTTCGGGAGGCCATTCGTCAAAGGTTTCCCATGCATCAGTCATGGATTCGCTTCCGTTCACCGCCATTTCCAATTCATGAGGAGGATTCGCCCTTCAACTACTCGCTCCGCGGCCGCTCGAACGGTGTGGATCTTCTGCTGTACGACTCGCTCGGGGCGGCGGAGGTCATTCCTCTGCCGGAGTGACGCGGGGTGGTTGAGACCCGGGGCAGGCGATGTGGGGCTCCAATCCCTCCCCCTTTCGTTCAACTGCACCGGCGCTTCGAAGACGTAGAGTGCGCCTCGTTACCTCGGCGGCTACGGTGAGGGTGGCAGACGAAGTCAGGAGACTCCCTATCCATCCCCCTTCACCCCATCGCACTGGCGCTTCGAAGACGCGGAGTGCGCCTCGTTCCCTCGGCGGCTACGTCCTGACGATGCCCTCAGCTCGGTCCGCCGCCGATCCACTCGCTGGTGTATTCGGAGAATCCGGTGGTGTCGAAGGTGGTGATGGGCTTCCAAATGCCATCCACAAGTTCGGTCAGGGAACCCTTGAACTGGGCGGTCTGCTCGAAAACGAGCAGCGGGTATTTCCAAAGGGTCGCGTTCTCCTGGACCTCCCAGATCAGTGAGATCTGGTAGCGCCCGGTGCTGTCCACCGCGGTGAAGTTGACGGTCTTTGGGTACTTCCAAAGCACCTTCCAGTGCGTCCAGTCGCCAAAGGTGTATTGGAAGCTGTCCTGCGGGAATGAGAGCCGCAGGTCGCCGACCCGCAGATACGCGGTGGATTTCTGGAAGGCGGCGTGGAGGCCGACGTCGAAGGAGATCTGCCGCTCGGGAATGCTGAAGGCGGCCCAGGCCCAGGTGTTGCCCGGGACGTACCAGATGCCCCAGTCGTGGTCGTGATATCCGGTGGCGTCGGTGAGGTCGAAGCGGTGGCCGTGGACGCTGACCCAGCCGCTGACGGTGGCGCTGGGCATCCAGGCCAGCCAGGAGCTGAATTCCCAGGGCTTCTCCGCGTGGACGCCGTCGGCGAGCAACCGGGGTTCGTCGGCCGGAGTGAAGGTCAATCCCATGCTGACCGACCCGTCCGCGGTGCTGGCGCGGACTTCGTAGCGTCCGTCGGGGAGCACCCGGATGGTGGAGCCCGCCAGGTCGACGTCGGCCTTTTCCGGGGACGCCCAGAAGTTCGAGATGGAGTGGTAGTCCATTTCCAGCGTGGTGCCGGTCCCATTCCTGTCGAACACGGCGGCGTTCAGGCTGGCGACGCCGAGCAGGTCGATGTCGGCGCCGTTGAAGATGGCGAAGGTGACCATGCCTCCGCGGTCGTTCTTCTTGTCGTAAAAGTTGAAGTACCACCATTCCGTGTACCAGAAGAGGTGGGCGGCCTGCTCGTACTCGGCGAGATGATATCCATCCTCGGACGGCGGCAGCGCCTTCGGATCCAGCCGCCGCGGCGACGCGGTTCCCGAGGTCGGGGGCGTCCGGCGCAGAAGCGCGGCCTTGAACGTGGACCAATCCACCTTGGGCCGTTCGCCGATTCCCAGAGGGGACCAGGGTTCGCCTTTGTCGAAGCGGGACTGGTCGGCGAGGCGGAGCGGGGCGAAGAGCAGGGGCATTTCCATGTCCCAGATGCGGCAACGCGGTGCGGTGGATCCGGTGCGGTCCAGGATCGCATTGACGGCCCGCCGGCCGGCCTCATTGGCGGAGTCCATGCAGGCGAGGTCGGCGTTGGTCTGGACGTAGTCCGCCGCGAGCACGAGGTTCTCGATGGCCGTGCCGGCGGCGGGGCGCTTCTCCCAGCTCTCCGGCGTGTTGATGAACAGGGGTTCGACGTCGATGTCCTTGTGGGGGCGGTGCGGATGCGGGATCTCAATGTCGGTGTCGAGGAAGTAGGAGTGGACATCCTCCCACGTCACGACGGTCTTGCCCTCGACGTTGAGTGACTTCTCGATTTCCTTCCAAACCTCCCGGGCGATCTCATCAAGGTTGCAGTTCTCGGCCTTCTTCTGGATGAAGGTTCCAGGTTCGGTCCAATCCGAGATGTCCACGGAGAGGATGCCGCGGACCGTCCCGTCGCCGAACTTTGAAAGATCGATGGAGGTCCAGAACTGGGCTTCGGAGATGGAGGTGATGGCCCAGGGCGAATTCACGTAGAGCGTGTGCCCCTGCGAGACCGGGACGTCCTTCTTGAGGAAGAACTGAAGCCCGTTCATCCAGCGGACATCCTTGTCGAGGGTTCGGAGGGAGGCCAGGGAGGGGTCCGCACCCGGCGCGACCATGGCGTCGGTGACGAGCGGACCCATGACCTCGACCGGCAGCGCGCTGACGTAGTAGTCGGCCGTTTCCCTCCAGACCTTCTGGGTGGTGGTGTTCCGCAGGTCAACCCCGGTGATCCGTCCGTTCTCGCAGTGGAACCGGGTGCATTCGACTTCCGACGTGTAGGTGCCGCCCAGGGCCTTGATGTGGGCGATCCAGGGTTCGAGCAATTGCGCGCTGGTGGGACCGTTGAGCACCTGGTCGGTGCTGTGGGCCAGGGGATTGAGGGCGCCGAACAGCAGGTGGACCTGGACCTGTCCGATGGTCCGGGCGCTTCCGTACTTGGGTTGTGCCGCGACCAGCGAGCGGGAGAGCCCCTCCACCAGGTAGGTGACGTAGGCGGGGGACTTGTGGTCCGCGTCGGTGAACTCCCACCAGCTCTGGTTTTCGAGTTCGTGCAGGCGCCGTTGGCGGCAGCTCGTCATGACCTGCCAGAGGCGCTCCGCGAAGAACTCGATCTCCCCGGGAAGCATCCCGAGCGTCGGTGGATCAAACACGTCCTTGAGCAGGACCAGAAGTTCCTGGAGGGAGCGGGGAAAGCGGGCCGGGGCGCGGATCGGAGCCTTGTCGTAGGGGGCGATCTCGACGTAGGTCGTGCCGGTCAGATTGTCGAAGCAGCCCTGCCGGTTGTTGCCGTAGGGAATGCGCTTCATCGAGTCCGGGAGATGCCGGTAGAAGGCGGGCACGAACCGGAATCCGTGTTCCCCGGGAAGATCACGCCGACCGTCCTTGCCGCTGTTCGGCACCGGGATGGTGCGCGACTTTCCGCCCGGGATGGTGCGGATGTCGTAAATGGACACCTCGAAGCCGCGTTCGAGAAGTTCGTGTGCGGCGGTCAATCCGCCGATGCCGCCGCCGATGACGAGAACCTTGGGCATGGAGTCTTCTGGGTGAGGATGGTGTGGAGGGTGGGATCCGGGGTTCGCCGGTGACGCGGGAAGGCGGGCTCCGGAGGACGCGGCTTACCTACCATGGGGCGTTGGCCCCGGACAATGTTGGATTCCCGGACGAGTCGGATTTTTCGGGGGGAACCGGTGTGGTGTTGATCCCTCAGGCTGAAGCCTGCACTACCAACGGGGGGAGCAGGCTGAAGCCTGGACTACGAACGGGGGGAGCAGGCTGAAGCCTGGACTACGAACGGGGAGGCGGGCTTGTTTGTAGTGCAGCCTTCAGGCTGTCCGGGGAGGGGGGCAGGTGGGCGCGCGTTGTGGGGAGGGGGACAGGCTAAAGCCTGCACTACGAACGAGGGCGGGTTGGTAGTGCAGCCTTCAGGCTGTCCCCGTGACATTGCCGGGAGTCACCTGGCTTGGACGGCCGGTGATGGTCTGGTACCCATCGGTGTGCCCGCTCCCATGGTTCCCTATGATTCCAGTCCTGCCGCGCTGCTGCATCCGGGACGGGCGGAGACGTGGTTTGCCGGCGGCGTTCCGGGTGATGTCGAGTCCCTCGCCTGCGAGGCGTCGCGGCTGGCGTATTTGCCGGTGGAGGATTCGGACGCGGAACGGGTGCGATTGGGGGCCGCCCTGGCCCTGGCCGGTTTTGGGGAACCCACTCCCTTTGACCACCCGGAAAGTCACGGACAGGGCTACGCCGCCCTCCGTGGGGATGGCCTGGCTCTGGTCGCGTTCCGGGGGACGGAGGCCGATTGCATTCGGGATCTGGCGACGGATGCCCGGGTGTTCCTTCGTCCGTGGGAGTTGGGACAGGGAAAGGTGCATTCAGGATTTGCCGCCTCGGCGCTCGGTCTCTGGCCGGACGTCAACGCCTGGCTGGAAGGTCCGGGCGTGAATCGGAGGCGGCTTTTGATCTGCGGACACAGTCTCGGGGGCGCGATGGCGACCCTCCTTGCTTTGCCGTCCGGTGCGGACGAATTGGTGACCCTGGGGTGTCCCCGCGTGGGGAACCGGGATTTCGCCGGTGCCGTGCGGTCCTCGCCAGGATTGGTGGTCCGACGAATTGTGAATTGCTGCGATGGCGTGACGGAAGCCCCCCCGGAATGGTTCGGTTTTGAGCACGCCGGGAGCCCGGTCTATATCGACCGGCTGGGTGCGGTTCATCTCCAGCCCCGGGCGGAGTTCATCAGGGCCGACCGGATCCAGGCGCGTCTCCGCTATCCGATCGAACATCCGTTCCACACCGGGGCCGTTCCGGCCCGGGATCTCGCGGATCACGCACCCGTCAATTACCTGCGCGCCTTTTGGCGGTGATTGGGAGACGGGGTGCGGATGGGTCTCCGGACTTGGACGCCTCGTCAGGAAGGGGTTCAGCGGTTCTTCCGAAGACGCCAACTCAAGGTTCCTGGATCTTTCCACCTGCGGTGATCACCTCCGCCACGTTGCGGACGTATTGCTCCTCGGAGAGTCCGGCGGTGAGATCCTCGGGGAAGGGGACCCGGGAACGGAAGCGTTCCGCGAGTTCCGAAAACAGGGCGGTCCGGGCGGCGGGATCGAGCTGTTCGCGGCGCAGCAGGGCCTGGAGCGCCACGGCCGCCTCCGCGGGAGTGACCTCCTGTCGGAGCCGCGCGCAAAGGTGCGGGCGTGAGCGAAGGGAATTGTAGCGCCCGGCGAAGAGTTGGGTGAGATCGGGCTGCGTGTGTTTCGGGATGCGGACCACCACGGTGTTGGCGGCGAAGTCCCCCAGACGTTGGGCACGCGGGGACAGGCAGCAGGCGATGCCGCCCACGAGGTAACTTCCGGGGAGGATGTCCACCGCCCGCAGCAGGTTTCTCAGGACGACCTGGCTGAACTGAAGCTTGTGTCCGGTGGCGTCCACCACCCGGAGTCGAACCAGCCGCTTTCCAAGGGTCTGTCCCCGCCAGCGCCATTCCAGCAGGATTCCGTAGCCGAACTGGATCAGGAAGAACGCGATCAGGGTCACGGCGGCGGCGAGATCGCGGACCACCCAACCCAGCAGGGCCAGCAGGCTTCCCACGAGGGAGCACAGGACGCCGATCAGGAGCGCGTCCACGGCCCACGCCAGAAGGCGGGACATGGGACCCGCCAGAGGGAGGTCAAAGGCGATGCCTTCCGGCGTTCGGAGCCTCAGGGTGCTGGAGGGAAATTCGAGCACGACGTCGGGGCAAAGGGTCAGGGCGGGGGGATCGGGTTTGCGTCGGGTCCATCCGTGCCGGCACCTCCGCGAATGAGAAAGAGGGACAGGACCACCAGTTCCAGCAGTCCGAAGGTGATCTTCAGCGAGTAGGGCAGGACGGGTTCGTGGTATTGGGAAAAGAATCCCTCCACCAGACCCGCCCAGATCAGCAGACCCGCGACGCCCGTGACGAGGGTGAGCAGATCCGTCCGCACCGCGGACAGTCGATGTCGGAGCGGTTCCCGGGAGCCCCGTCCGATCAGGGCCGCGCCGAGGAGAAGTCCCGCCTGTCCGGCAATCACAATGGCCGGAATCTCGACCGTTCCGTGGGGAAGGATCCAGCCCGCGAGGAAGGCGGCCTGGCCGTCGGCGACATAGTCCGCGGCAATGGAGCCCAGGATGACTCCGTTATAAAAGAGGGAGACCACCGTCCCGACGCCGCCGGTCATGCCCAGCGCCATGGTGGTGAGGCTGACCCGCATGTTGTGGGTCATGAGGTAGCCGGCGAATTGCGCCTGGGCGCCCGCCACCCCCATGCCCGACCGGGATTCCTCCTGTTGCACGCGCTGGGACGGCGTCTGCGCATCGTGTCCGTAGGCCATGGTGGCGTAGCGCGAATCCGGATCCAGGAGCAGTGATGCGACGCCAAACAGCACGCCGGCCACGGTGGCGGCCAGGGATCCCGCGAGGCATCGACGATGCCGGCGCACCGCTCGGGGGAAGTTCTGGAAGAACTCGCGGACGGGGCGAAAGCGGTCGGTTGCGTTGCGGCGGTCGTGAATCTCCCCATGGGCGCGCGCCACGAGCGATTCGAGGTAGCGGCTGGTGGACGGTTCGCAGGCGAAGGTGGTCAGACGTCCGAGGTCTGCGGCGGTGCGCTCGTACAGGTAATGGAGTCGCGTCGCCTCGGGCAGGGTCGGTCGCCACCGCGGATTCTCCTCCATCCGTTCCACCATGGATTCCAGCTCGGTCCACAGCGGACGTCCGGACTTCAGGAACTGCTCGAGGTCGAGGATCACAGGAGCTGCCGTTGTTTGAGGTCGAGGTATTGCCGGAGGACCGCGGGGGCCAGGGACTCGGAGTCCGGGAGCGTGAACCGGACGTTGGACGCGCGGAGAACCTCCTCCAGCAGCCGCAGCTTCTGCCAGCGCACATGGGAACCCAGCGCGGAATAGAGGTCGTCGGTTGTGGCCACCGCCGGTCCCGAGAACAGCGGCCGCGCGCCTGCAGGCCTGGGTTGCAGGGCGACGACGAGGTGTTGACCGGACAGCAGGCGCACGGCGCGCGTGAAGTCCTCGGCGAGCACCGGGTCATCCAGGGCTGTGAGAAACACCAGCAGTGCGCGTCGGCGCAGGCGCAGGCGGAGCGTGGTGCACACTTCGGCGAAGTCGGGGGTGACACTCCGGGGCTGGAGCGCGAAGAGGGCTTCCCGGCAGGCGGTGAAATGCGGGCGGCCGCGTCCGGTGCGCACGAAGTGTCTGACCTTTGAATCGAAAGCGACGACGCCGAACAGGTCCCCCTGCCGTTCCGCCGCGGCGGCGAGGAGCAGTCCGGCGCGGAGCGAGCGCTCGAAGTCGGTTTCGCGGCCGTGGCTTCTGCCGGTCAGCCGGGAAGTGTCAAGAACCACATACACCTCCTGGGTGCGCTCGATCTGGAACACCTTGCTGACCGGACGTCCCCGCTTTGCCGTCGCCTTCCAATGGATGTCGCCGACGGGATCCCCGTGGGAGTAGTCGCGCAGTTTCTCGAACTCGCGTCCCTGTCCGACCTGGCGCCGGGCATGAATTCCCACGCCGGAGCGATTGAGGAATACCGCCGCCACCGTGCGCCGGTCCCGGAGGAGGTCCGGATACACGAGCACCTTCGTGGAGGGACGGACGGTCCTCCGGACGGCCCAAAGTCCGTGCGGGGACGGCGTCTCCACGCGCACCAGGGCCAGCGGGTGACGTCCGCGTTCCGGGGATCGGACCGACCAGTCGAGGATCACGGGTTCCCCCGAGGCGGGCACGACGGCGCTGCGGATCCAGTCCTGGGCGGAGAAGGAGTCCGGCAGGGCGATGGCCGCCCGGAGAGGGAGGGCGCGGGGCGTTGTGGAGCGGATCTGGATCGGAAGCACTCCCTCCCGGTCCTGGGTGAGCCGGACCACGTCGGGGATGGAGAATTCGAGATCGTGAAGGATTCCAATGGAGCGGAGCGCGTCCCCGGTGGCGACCAGGGCAAACAGGGCGATGACCGCCAGGGCAAGGCCTGCGGCTTCCGGGACGACCCCCGCCACCGTGGCGGCGGGAAGCACGACCAGGGCGGTCAGCAGGATCAGTTGGCGGGACGGCACCAGCATGCGGTGTTCAGCGGGGCACGGGGACGGACTCCAGGACCCGGTTCACGACGTCGCGCGTGCCCGCCCCCTCGAGTTCGAACTCGGGACGCAGCACGAGCCGGTGTTCGAGGACCGACGGAGCGAGGAATTTCACATCGTCCGGTGTGACAAAATCCCGGTCCTGCAAGGCGGCGAACGCCCGCGCCGCGAGCAGCAGTCCCTGCGTGGCGCGGGGCCCGGCGCCGACCAGCACACTGTCGTGGGTGCGGGTCGCGCGGACGAGATCCACGGCGTAGGCCAGCAGTTCCGGCCGGAGGGTGACGGTGCGGAGTTCCTCCCGAAGGGCTGCGAGGCGTTCGGCGGTCACCACGGGTTGCAGGGATCCGGAGTTCAGGACCGTTTCCGGGGCGTCCGGACCGAGGGTTCTTCGGGCGAGGTCGAGTTCCGCGTCGCGTTCCGGCACCGGCATCTGGATTCGCAGCAGAAACCGGTCGCGCTGCGCCTCGGGCAGCGGATAGGTCCCCTCGCTCTCCACCGGATTCTGCGTTGCGAACACGGTGAAGTTGGGAGGCAGGGACAGCGTTTCGCGGTCGATGGACACCTGCCGCTCCTGCATGGCTTGAAGCAGGGCCGACTGGGTCTTGGCGGGGGCGCGGTTGATTTCGTCGGCCAGGAGGAACGAGGTGAAGATCGGTCCGCGCACGAGCGTGAACTCGTTGCGTTGAAGGTTGAAGACATGCGTCCCGGTGATGTCCGCCGGCATGAGGTCGGGAGTGAACTGGATGCGTCCGAAGTCGCATCCGAGCACCGCGGCCAGGGTGCGGACCAGCAGCGTCTTGGCGACGCCGGGCACCCCCTCGATCAGCGCGTGATGATTGGTGGCAATGGCGACGAGGGCGAGGTCCACTACGGCGTCCTGGCCGATGATGACCCGTCCGACTTCGCGCCGGGCGGAGGACAGCGTGTCGCGGAATAGATTCAGGGAGGTGTCCATGGTTCAGTTGCGGGAAAGGAGTTCCGCCATGCGGCGATAGGCGTCCACGGGATCTTGTTCGCGCGGGGGCAGGGCTGTCTGAAGATTGCACAGGTCCTGGACGGCCTCGGCCCTGCGTTCGAGGTCGGGGCGGCCTGCGGGCAGGGAGCGCCGCCACTCCGCCACGCACAGCGGGAGCAGTTCGTCCGTCGGAACGGAGCGCCGCAACAACTGGGTGAATCCGCTGGCGGCGTCCCCGCCCAGGACCACCTCCCGGCTGTCGGACGACGGCGCGGGGATGCGCGGAACCAGTCCCGAGGTGGCGCGCCACAGGGCGAGGGCGGTCACCGCGACCAGGCCCGCGAGGACTCCGCCGAGTCCATACCGTCGCACGAGCGTCAGGATGCCCGGATCGAGGCGGGTGCCGAGGTGGGTTTCGTCGAAGAGGATCCGGGTTCCGGTGCCGGACAGCCATGCGAGCAGCGCCGTTTGACGCTGATGCCGCAGGGCGTCGTTGGTGAGCAGGTCGTTGGAGGCGAGGAGGACGAGGGTTCCCCGTCCGAGGGCCCGCTGGATCACCACCGGGGCGCCGTTCACGTTAAACAGGGAGGTCCAGCCCTCGGGGACTTTCTCGAACACGTTCCCCGGCCAGGGAATGCGCGGGGGAAGATCCGTCGGCGCGGCGGCGGTTCGCACCGCGAAGGCGATCTGCTGGGCGTTCGTCTGGACCGATGCCGGTCCGAGGTTCGGAAATTCCAGGGACTCGGATCCCTTCAGGGTCACCGGGCGGGTCTGTCGGTTGGTTCCGGACCCGGACGCTCCCTCGCGATTCCGCTCCGCGGCGAAGGAAATGACCACCCGGCCGCCATTGGCGAGGAGGTCATTCAGGGACTCCCAATCCCGCTTCCCGAGGATGGGTTCCCCGGGGTCCAACTCGAGGAGGAACAGCGTCGTCTCCGCGCCCCCGCGCACCGAGGACAGGGGCAGCAATCCGCGCCGGACCTCCCTTCCGGGAATGCGGGCGAGGCTTTCGAAGTAGGCCCGGGTTCCCGTGGGATCCGCGCGGAGCGAGGACCCGCCAGGGTAGATGTCCCCGGTGGAGAACCGAAGGTCGAACAGGCGCCAGAGTCCGGCGCCGAGGACGGCGAGGACTGCGAGCAGTCCCAGGATGGCGGCGCGGCGGTTCATGCGGGACGGAGTCGTTCGACGGCGGCGACGAAGTCCGCGAAGCGTTCCGGGGTGACCGGCCGGTCGCCGTACCACGAGCGTTCGAAGATCCGGACGATTTCCGAGAACGTCTCGGCGGTTTCCGGATGCCCCAGCATGCGCCGCCGGACGTCCCGCTCGTACTCCCGGTTGGACCGGAATTGGGCGAGCCGGATCCACTGATGTTCCGCGAGCCGGCTCAGGCAGGCGAGGAAGGCGGCGCGAAGGGCGAGACGGAATTCCCCGCGTCCCGCCAGTTCATGGGCCAGCGCCATCCAGCCGTCCTCGGGGAGCAGTTCCGCGGAGACGGCGGCGGACTCCAGATCGGGGGCCGTGTCGTCGGCCATTGCAGTCACCGCCGGGCTCGCCGCGCGGCGACGGGCGCTCCAAATCCGGTAACCGAAGATGCCGATCACCGCGGCTCCGGCGACGACGAGCAGCCACATCAGGAATTCCATCAACCCGGTGAGGTCCATCTTCACCGGCGGCGGCGTGGGAGCCTTCCCGGATCCGAGAAGGCGGCTGAGCCAGGAGGAGAACTGGTTGAGCGGCCCTTCCAGCCAGTGCCCGACCCGATCCAGAATGCGTCCAATCCACGCGAAGGCGCGCTCGAGCAGGGATCGGTTCCGGTCCTTTTCGGACTCCGGGGCAATCCGTCGGGGTTCCCTCCAGGTGAACTCCGGCTGGTCCAGCACTTCCACGATGGCTCGGTTCAATTCGGGCGGGGGGATCGCGTGTCCGTGTCCGTGGGACGAGGCGGATGCAGGGGGTGTCGCCGCCGATGCGGACGCGGGTGTTCCGAGGGTGGCGAGCAGCAGGGCGAGGGACAGGGTGCCGCGTGCGGCGGTCCGTCGGAGCAGCGCGAGGAGATCCGCGCCGCTCGACTCCGCCCTGCGCTCAAAATCCCGCAACACGGCGACGGCCAGGGCCAGCGGATTCAGCAGGGTCGTGGCCAACACCACGGCCGCGGCGAGGAACGTGGTGTTGAGGGCGGCGGACGCATTCAGGGTGAACGGGGATTCGATTCCCAAGAGAAGTTTGGCGGCGTGGGGAAGGGTGAACAGCAGGGCTCCGGTGTTGATGAGCAGGACAAGCCACGCCAGGACCAGCAGGGAGGTTTCCCCCGAGGCCCGGCCGGGTTGGCGGAACAGGTGCGGAAGCGCCCCGGACAGGTTCTGGCGGGCGCTCCCGCCGCTGCGGGCCGCGGTTGCGAGGAGGCCTTGTTGGAACGCCAGGAAGGCCGGGAAGGGGATGACCAGGATCAACGCCATGGGCAGCACGGCGAGTGCGAGGGGTTGCCAGGCGAGGACCGGGACCAGCGATGGCTTCAGCAAGGAGAGGAATCCCGGGGGCGAGGGTTCCCCGGATACCCGGGCCTGGAGTCGTCCGGCGAACGCGGCCTGGGTGAGGCGTGCCCAGAGGAACAGCAGGGCGAGACCCAGCGAGGTGACGGGCAGCCGCTCGGCCGCGATGCTGCTCCGGCTTTGGTCGGCGCAGAAAAACAGGAGACCGAGGGCAAAGGGGCCGCTTCCCGAAAGCCAGATCAGGAAGTCCACCGCCGGGGTTTCCCGAAGGAGATGGACGGCGCTCTCGAGCCGGTCGAGCACCCCGAGGTTGTCGATTTCGGAGGGAAGCTTCACGGAGGGAGGGTGGGTGAACTCCAGCGGGTGCCGTCGTGAATGTCGTCCGGAATGTGGAGCACGATCCAGCCGAGCGCATAGAAGAGGACCCAGGCGGAGGCCAGTCCGGCGAGAATGGCCAGCGGGGCGGAGATCCAGGCCCACCGTTGAACGGGCGCGGCCGGGGCCGCCGTCAGTGTCGCAAGGCAGGTGGCGCAAATGACGCGCCCGTCATGCTCGGTGATACATTCCCGGCAAAAGCACCGTCGGCACGAAGGGCACCGGGCCACGGACTCCCGGTCCGCATGGTGAAAGCAGTGGGTGGAGATCATGGGGCCGGTGGGGACTCCTGGGCCGCCCGTGCCGCGGGGGCGACCCGATCCAGCATTCGGAGTCCGGAGCGCCAGCGTCCGATTCCCGGGACGGTGTAGCGCTGGACGGCGGTGTGGATGTCGAGCCGGGCCGTCGGCCCCGACCACCAGTGAATCCCGAGGCTGAGCGCCAGCAGCAGGGCCGCTCCACCGCTGATGAAAAGGACCGGCTGCGGGGCCTGGGTCGACAGGCCGACGACGGTGAGCGCGGCAAAGAGGAGAGTCCCGGCGAGCAGGAGGAGGCTGCCCACGAGCCCGGTGCGCGTCCGGTACAGGACCAGCGCCTGGATCTTCGAGAGATCAAACCGTCGGAACTCCTCCGTCACCAGGTGCAGTTCCACGACCACCAGTTGCCGCGGCGTCAGCCAGGAACTGGTGCGCCCGGCGACCGTGTATCCGGACGCGACCCGCGTGGCCTGGGGATCCTGTCGAAGGCTGGTCATGGGGAGAAGAATTGGGGGGCGGCGAGGAAGGCGATCCAGAACGCGGTCCCGAAGACCACTTCAACCACGGCCAGCACATAGGCGAGCCGGATGCGGCCCGCCGAGGAATCCACGAGGCTGGGCGGGTGATTCCGGAAGCGGCGGAGCACTCCCAGTGCCGCAAGACCGGTCAGCGGAAACAGGACGCCACACGAAAGCACTCCGAGCAGGAGGATGTATCCCGCGATCAAGTCCGGACGCAATCGCCGCGACTCGAGGGGGGCCAGCGCGGCGTCCTGGGTGCGCGAACCGAGGCAGGCCGGACACAGGTGAAGACCGCCCACGGGCAGGTCGCACAGGGCGCACAGGAAGCGTCCGCAGCGGTCGCAGGGAACGACGGCACGACGGGACTCATGGTAGAAGCAGGCGGCCTCGCCGGGCCCGCTTCGCGCCTGGGGGGCGGCCGGGGTTTCGACCTTCTCCGCTGCGGGGAACACTTCGATGCGGAGTTTCACCCCGCAGTCGGGACACTGCTCCATTCCGGTTCCCGGCGCGCCCACGGGCGTCACGGCGGCGCGGCAGAGGGGGCAGGGCAGGGTCTTCATCGCGGGGTCAGCGGGGCTGGCGCGGATCGAGCCGTCCAAACATGTCCTCGTACACCGACGCCATCATCAGGCCGGCCGCGGTTCCGGTCACCAGCATCCCGACCCCGCACAGGGCGGCCCCGATCATTCCAAAGGTGGAGACCACAAGGAGGATGACGGAGAACCGGAACGGGTGTCGGTTGACGACCTTGCGGCACAATTTCATGGCCGGCCAGGCGTCGAGTCCCTTGTCGAGAATCAAGGGCGCCGCGAACATCCAGGAAACCAGGAAATAGAACAGGCAGACCACCGCCGCGATGCTGACCAGGGCGCCGACGGTAAAGAGGGCGATGACCGCGGCGAGCGGTGGAGTGGCGCGGCCTGCGGCGCTTGCGGCACCGAGGAAGATGGCCGGCGTCATGCCGAGGATGATCAGGACGGTAAATCCGATCATCGCGGCGCTCTGGATGACCTGGTAAAGGGTCAGTTGCCAGTATCGGGGGCCGAATCCACGGAAGCCGCTCTGGATGTTCACCGGTTCGCCGCGCAGCGGCTGGAGGAAGACGAGATAGAGTCCGGCGGTCAGCTGGCTGGTGACAAACAGGCCGATGATGTTCGCCGCGAGCGGCACCACCATTCCGGCGACGAATCCCACGCCCGTCAGGACGAGGAGGATTCCGCCAAAACATGCGGTCGCGCCGATGAGTTTCCACGGGTCGGAGCGGAAGGCATCCCAACCCCGGTCCCAGGCTCGCATCAATCCCAGAGGGTATTCCTGTTCCACCACCTCCTCGGCGGACAGGTGGCGGCCTTCGGCATGTCCCAGCGCGGCGCCTTCGGTCAGACGCTGGAGGAAGACGGGTTTGCACGCGGCACAGACCCGCCGATTGCCGTAGGGAATGGTGTCCTCGGGGGCGAACCGTTTCCCACATTCGGAGCAGGCGAGGCCGTCCGACGTCGGGGAGTCCGCAGGTTCCTGCCGGGGAGGGGCGTTCTCCGGAGGTGCGGATCTGGGCGTGAGGGATTCCCACGGGACCCAGCCGGAGAGGCCGGCATGCCACACGAGCGTGGCTGCGGACACCGTTCCCGAAGTGATCATGGCCTCCCACTCGGGGCCCGAGAATGGGCCACGCTGTTCTCCGCCGTCGGCGTAGTACCACTGGATCGGCTCGGGTGCGTCCACGGGGCGTACCCTGCGGTGCCTCCACCATCGTCGCAAAGTCGAATGTGGCCGGGAATGGGCGGGGCGCCTTCAGGTCCCCTTGGGTGCCCATTCCGGTCATTGATCATTTGTTGATGCCGGTGCGCCGCGTATTGATTCCCGGGGGAAGCCGGGGGACGCGATGGTGCTCCCGTGAAACGGACTCTTGGATGTATTCCCGGCGAAGCGGAGGCGTCCCATGAATGACGTCGCCGCCCTGGCGGTTCTCGCGGGGTTGTTTGTGGTCTCCGTCCTGTACGTCCGGGCCTGCGAGCGTCTTTAGGGACACCCATGGAATCCATCGCCGCCCTGATCAGCGTCCTGCTCTTCGCGTACCTCCTGGTCGCGATGCTGCGTCCTGAAAAATTCTGACCGGACGGCCATGAATACCTCCGCGTGGATCGAACTGGTGCTGTTTGTGGGCCTCCTTGCCGCGATCACCCCGCCGATGGGACGGTATCTGGAGCAGGTGCTCGATCCCGGGGGGCGCACGTGGCTGGACCCGGTGGTTCGCCCGGTGGAGCGGTGGACGCTCCGGCTTCTCGGGCGGGACGCCACCGCGGACCATGATTGGAAGCGGTACGCGTCGGCCATGCTGGTCTTCAGCCTCGTGAGCTGTGGATTCACCTACGGGGTGCTCCGGCTGCAGCACTGGCTTCCGCTGAATCCGCAGGGACTCGGGCCGCTGTCGCCCGATCTCGCGTTGAACACCGCGGTCAGCTTTACCACCAACACCAACTGGCAGGGCTACGGTGGCGAGGGGACGATGTCGTATTTCTCCCAGATGGTCGCCCTCACCCTGCACAATTTCACCTCCGCCGCCGTCGGAATCGGGGTGGCCGCCGCGCTGATCCGGGGAATCGCGCGCTCTTCCACGCGGACGCTGGGGAACTTCTGGGTGGATCTCGTCCGGATCACCTATTATCTGCTGGTTCCCCTCAGCCTGGTGTTCGCGGTGGTGCTGGTGTCGCAGGGGGTGGTCCAAAACTTCAAGCCATACCTCCACGCCCGACTCTTGGAACCGTATTCGGTCGATGGGGAGACGAAGGATGCGGACGGAGAACCGGTGGTCGGCCGGCGGACGGTGGAGGAACAGATTCTGGTCCAGGGACCGATGGCCTCGCAGGTTGCGATCAAGATGCTGGGCACCAATGGAGGTGGGTTCACCAACGCCAATGCGGCGCATCCCTTCGAGAATCCCACGCCGTTGTCCAACTTCCTTCAGATGCTGTCCATCTTCGCGATCGGAAGCGGACTGACCCACACCCTGGGCCGGGCGACGCGGAATCCGGGGCACGGATGGACCCTCTGGAGTGCGATGATGATCCTGTTCGTCGCCGGGGCTCTGGCGTGCGGGTGGGCGGAGACGCGGGGAAATTCGATCCATCAGGCACTCGGGGTCGCCGCCGCCGATGGAAACATGGAGGGGAAGGAGGTTCGGTTCGGGGTCTTCAATTCCGCACTGTTTGCGACGGTGACCACCGATGCCTCCTGCGGCGCCGTGAATGCGATGCACGACTCATTCACGGCCTTGGGCGGACTGGTGGCGCTCTTCAACATGGAATTGGGTGAGGTTGTGGTGGGCGGCGTCGGCGCGGGCCTCTACGGAATGCTCGTCTTCGTGGTCCTGGCGGTGTTCATCGCCGGGCTGATGGTGGGTCGCACGCCGGAGTACCTCGGAAAGAAGATCCAGGCGTATGAAGTGAAGATGGCGATGCTGTCCCTGCTGGTGTTGTCGGTGTCGATCCTCGGGTTCTCCGCCTGGGCGGCGGTGAGTCCCTGGGGACTCGCCGGGCTGAACAATGCCGGTCCGCACGGGCTTTCGGAGATTCTCTACGCCTTCACTTCGGCCACCGCCAACAACGGCAGCGCCTTTGCCGGCCTGGGTGCCAACACGCCCGGGTACAACCTCACGCTGGGAATTGCCATGTGGGTGGGCCGGTTCCTGATGATCATTCCCATTCTGGCCCTGGCGGGTTCGCTCGCCGGCAAGAAGGCGGGTGCGCCGGGCATGGGGACGTTCCCCGTCGCCGGGCCGACCTTTCTGATCCTGCTGATCGGGACGGTGGTGCTGGTGGGCGCGCTGAACTTTCTTCCCGTCCTCGCCCTGGGACCCGTGGTGGAACATTTCCTCACGGGAATGGGGCGCCTGTATTGAACCGAATCCCCCTGGGTTATGCCCTCGTCCAATCCCTCCCTCCTGGATCCCCGGATCCTGGTGCCCGCCTTGGGCGGCGCGTTCCGGAAACTGGATCCGCGCGTGATGATCCGGAATCCCGTGATGTTTGTGACCCTGGTCGGGGCTTTGCTCACCACGGTGGCCGCCGTGACGGCATCGGGCGAACGGGGGTTTGTCCTTCAGTTGGCCCTGTGGCTGTGGTTCACCGTCCTGTTCGCCAACGTCGCGGAGGCGGTTGCCGAGGGACGGGGCAAGGCCCAGGCCGAAAGCCTGCGCCGGGCGCGTCAGGACGCCCGGGCCCGCCGGATCCGTTCGGGACTCGAGGAACGGGTGGGGGCGTCCGAACTGCAGAAGGGAGACACGGTGGTGTGTGAGGCGGGGGATGTCATCCCGGCGGATGGTGAGGTGATCGAGGGAATCGCCAGTGTGGACGAGGCGGCGATCACCGGGGAATCCGCGCCGGTCATCCGGGAGAGTGGCGGCGATCGGAGCGCGGTCACCGGCGGCACGCGGGTGATCAGCGACCGCATCGTGATCCGGATCACCTCGGAGAAGGGGAACACCTTCCTCGACCGGATGATCGCCATGGTGGAGGGCGCGTCGCGACAGAAGACCCCGAATGAGATCGCGCTCACCATCCTTCTGTCCGCGCTCACGCTCGTCTTCATGC
Source organism: Verrucomicrobiales bacterium (assembly GCA_016793645.1). Classification (GTDB taxonomy): domain Bacteria; phylum Verrucomicrobiota; class Verrucomicrobiia; order Limisphaerales; family UBA9464; genus UBA9464. The sequence goes on along the minus strand of JAEUHD010000087.1, from coordinate 7,537 downwards.
TGGTGTGCGTCACGCTAAGGCCGTTTGGACTCCATTCCGGAACGGTGTTTTCCCTCCCGGTCCTGATCGCGCTGCTGGTCTGCCTGATTCCGACCACGATCGGGGGATTGCTCAGCGCGATCGGCATCAGCGGCATCGACCGCCTCGTCCGGCGCAACGTGCTGGCCACCTCGGGACGCGCGGTCGAGGCGGCCGGGGATGTGGACGTGCTGCTGCTCGACAAGACCGGCACCATCACCCTGGGGAACCGGATGGCGAGCGCGTTTCTCCCGGCGCCGGGAATTGCCCCGGAGCGCCTGGCGGATGCCGCGCAGCTCGCCTCCCTCGCGGACGAAACCCCCGAAGGACGCAGCATTGTCGTCCTGGCCAAGGAACGGTTCGGACTGCGGGGACGTGAATTGGCGGAGCCCCACGCGCGGTTCATTCCGTTCACGGCTCAGACGCGCATGAGCGGCGTCGAGCTCGTTCCCGCGGACGGGGGGGTGGGCCGGTCCATTCGGAAGGGGGCGGCGGACTCGATCCGGGATCATGTGTCGCGGCGGGGAGGGCGCTATCCCGACGCGGTGGCGTCGTCGGTCGAGTCGGTGTCGCGCCAGGGAGGGACCCCGCTGGTCGTCGCGGAGGGATCGGAGATTCTCGGGGTGGTTCACCTCAAGGACGTCGTCAAGGGCGGCATCCGCGAGCGGTTCGCCCAGTTGCGTCGGATGGGGATCCGCACGGTGATGATCACGGGGGACAATCCGCTGACCGCCGCGGCGATTGCGGCCGAGGCCGGCGTGGACGATTTCCTCGCGCAGGCGACCCCGGAGGAAAAGTTGAAACGCATCCGCGACGAACAGGCGGCCGGGCGCCTGGTGGCCATGACCGGTGACGGGACCAACGACGCCCCGGCCCTCGCCCAGGCGGATGTCGGCGTGGCGATGAACACCGGGACCCAGGCGGCGCGGGAGGCGGGGAACATGGTGGATCTGGACAGCAATCCGACGAAGCTCATCGAGATCGTCGAGATCGGAAAACAGCTCCTCATGACCCGCGGGGCGTTGACCACCTTCAGCATCGCCAACGACGTGGCCAAGTATTTCGCCATCCTGCCGGCGATGCTGATGGCGACGTTTCCTGCCATCGCCCCCCTGAATGTGATGGGACTGAAGAGCCCGCACAGCGCCATCCTCAGCGCCATCATCTTCAATGCGCTGATCCTGATCGCGCTCATTCCCCTGGCGCTGCGCGGGGTGGAGTACCGCCCGGTGGGTGCCCTGGCCGTCTTGCGGCGGAATCTCCTTCTCTACGGCCTGGGCGGACTGCTCGTTCCCTTTGCCGGCATCAAGCTCATTGATGTCGTCGTCACCGCGCTTCACCTCGTTTGATCCCATGAAGGAATTCCTTTCCCAACTGCGGGGCGCCCTCGCGGCTACGGTCGTTTTGGCCGCCGTGACCTGCGGGCTCTATCCGATGGCGGTCTGGGTGCTGGCGCAGACGCTGTTTCCTAATTCGGCCAACGGGAGCCTCCTCGTGGACGGATCCGGGACCGTGCGCGGCTCGCGGCGTATCGGACAGGGCTTCACCTCGCCGCGGTATTTTCTCCCGCGGCCCAGTGCGGCGGGGGTTTCCGGTTACGACGCCACCGCCTCGGGTGGCAGCAACCTGGGTCCGTTGTCCATGAAGTTGAGGGACGCCGTCCGGGATCGGATTGCGGCCTACCGCGCCATGAACGGACTTCCGGAAACCGAGTCCGTGCCCGCCGACGCGGTGACGGCTTCGGGCAGCGGATTGGATCCGCACATCAGCCTGCGCAATGCGTCGTTGCAGGCCCCACGGGTGGCGAGACTTCGAGGGCTGGATCCGGCGCGGGTCCAGGAGTTGATCCGGCGTCACACGGAGTTTCCGGCCGCGGGGTTCCTGGGGGAACCCGGCGTCAATGTCCTGACCCTGAACCGGGCTTTGGATGCGCGCTGATGGCGGCCGGGGGCGCGGACTGGGAAATGCGGGTTCGAGGGATTAGGGTGGCGCAGTGACCGACGACGTTCGACCCAGTCCCGATTCGCTGCTCGCCGCGATGCGACGCGACGAGGGCCGGAAACGTCGCGGGCGCTTGAAGGTCTTCTTGGGCATGTCGCCGGGCGTGGGGAAGACCTACGCGATGCTGGAGGCGGCGCGCCGGGAGCGGGAGTCGGGAAGGGATGTGGTGATCGGCTATGTCGAGACGCACGGTCGCCGCGAGACCGACGCGCTCGCGCGGGATCTGGAGCGGGTTTCCCGTCGTCGCCTGGAGTATCGCGGAGTGGTCCTGGAGGAAATGGACCTCGACGCGGTCCTGACGCGGAATCCGGAGCTGGCGCTGGTGGATGAACTGGCGCACACCAACGCGCCGGGTTCGCGACACCTCAAGCGCCACCAGGATGTCGAGGAACTGCTCGCGGCCGGCATCGACGTGTACTCGACGCTCAACGTCCAGCACGTCGAGAGCCGGTCGGAGGTGGTTCGGGAGATCACCGGGGTGACCGTGCACGAGACGGTGCCGGATTCCGTCCTGGATGCCGCGGAACTCGAGTTGGTGGACCTGCCCCCGGCCGAGCTGCTGCGCCGGTTGCGGGAGGGCAAGGTGTACGTGTCGGATCGGGCGGTCGCGGCCGCCGACCACTTCTTCCGGGAGGGGAACCTGACGGCCCTGCGCGAACTCGCGCTTCGGCTGGCGGCGGAACAGGTGGGGCATGACACGCAGGTCTTTGTCGCGGCCAAGGCACAGGCCGGCGTCTGGAAGACCGGTCAACGCCTGCTCGTGGCGGTGAGTGCGAGTCCCTCGTCGCTGTCCATGGTGCGTTGGACGCGCGGCATGGCCGACACGCTGCGGGCCCCGTGGCTGGCGGTTCATGTGGATTCCGGTGCGGCGTTGTCTCCGGAGGACCGGGCTCGACTGGACCGCAATCTGGCGCTCGCGCGCGAGTTGGGGGCGGAGGTCCTCACGACGTCCGATCAGGACGTGGTGGCTGCGCTGTTGCGGGTGGCCCGCCAGAGAAACGTCACCCAGATCATCGTGGGAAAGCCGGCGGGCGTCGGAGGGTTCGGGCTGGGGACGGGTCGATCCACCCTGAACCGCCTGATTCAGCAGAGCGGAAACATTGACGTTCATTGCGTCCGGGCCGAGGGCAGCCTGCCGGGACGCCGGTCGCCGGTGTTGCCCTGGTTTGCGGAATCGTCTGCCGGCCACTACGGACTCGTGGCGGCGGTGGTCGCGGGTCTGACCCTGGTCAATCTCGCGCTGCGCAAGGCCACCGGATACCACGCCCTGTCGCTGGTGTATCTGCTCGGGGTCGTGGTGTTGGGACTGCGGGTGGGCCGTGGACCCGCGGTGCTGGGGGCTGCGGCCAGCGCGCTGTTGTGGAACTTCCTGTTCGTGCCGCCGCTGTACACCTTCCAGGTGGGAACCCTGCACGACGGCCTGATGTTGGGGATGTTTCTCGTGGTCGCGCTCGCGATGGGGCATGGGACTGCGCGGTTGCGGGCGCAGGAGCAGGCGGAGCGGTTCCGCGAGGAGCGGGCAACCTCCCTGTACCTCCTGACCCGGGAGCTTGCCGAGGGAAAGAATCTTCCGGAGCTTCTCGCCGTCGTGGTGCGGCAATTGCGGGACACATTCTCGGCCCGGGTGGCGGTGTTGCTCCCGGACCCTGGGAATCCCGGGCAGTTGCTGCCCTACCCGTTCGGTACGCTCGACCTGTCGCCCAAGGAGCACAGCGTGGCGTCCTGGGCGCATCGGAATGCCAAGCCGGCCGGCCGGTCCACGGACACCCTGCCGTCCGGATCCGCGCTGCATCTTCCCCTCAATACGCCGTCCGGATGTCTCGGCGTCATTTCCCTTGAAGGCCCGGGTCTCGAGACCCAGACGCCCGGGCAGCGGGACCTTCTGGAGGGATTCGTCCGGCAGATTGCGCTGGTGCTGGACCGTCAGCGCTTGCGGGACGCCGAGCAGGACGCACGGCTTGTCGTGGAGAGTGAACGACTGGGCAAGGCCCTGTTGAATTCCGTCTCGCACGAACTCCGCACGCCCCTGGCCGCCATGACCAGCGCGGCTGGTGGACTGGCGACGGCGGGGCCGCTGTCCCCATTGCAGTCCGAACTCGTCCGGGAACTGGAGCAGGCCTCGGCGCGGTTGAATCGCCTGGTGAGAAATCTTCTGGATGTCGCCCGCATGGAGGCGGGGCATTTGCGGCCGCAGATGGATTGGTGCGATCCGTCCGATCTGTGCCGGGTGGCCGCGCGCGGTGTGGCCGGGTTCCTGGCCAGCCATCCGCTGACGGTGGACGCACCGGCGGGACTCCCCCTGGTACGGGCGGACTTCGTGTTGATGGAGCAATCCCTCGCGAACCTGCTCATCAATGCGGCCCACCATACGCCGCCGGGAACGCCGGTGCTGCTCAGTGCCCGTGTGGATGGAAACGAACTCGTGCTGGAAGTTCTGGATCGCGGACCCGGACTTACCGAGGGGATGACGGACCGGATCTTCGACCGGTTCTACCGGGCGGAACGGGCGCCCACCGGGGGACTCGGCCTGGGACTGTCCATCGTGAAGGGGTTTGTGGAGGCCAACGGCGGGCGCGTCACGGCGGCGTCGCGTCCGGGAGGCGGAGCCGTGTTTTCGGTGCGGCTTCCGCTGCCGGCGGCGCCCTCCGTTCCACGGGAGGTCGTATGAATTCATCCGAACCTCCGGTGGTGCTCGTGGTGGATGACGAACCGCAGATTCAGCGGCTGCTGAAGCTGACCCTGGAGTCGAATGGACTCCGACCGATCCTGGCGTCCGGAGGTCAGGAGGCGCTGGTCCTCGCGGCCCAGCATCGGCCTTCGGTGATCCTTCTGGACCTCGGCCTGCCGGACCTTCCGGGACGGGAAGTGCTCCGACGCCTCCGGGAGTGGTCCCCGGTTCCGGTGGTGATCCTCACCGCGCAGGACTCCGAAACGGAGAAGGTGGCAGCCCTGGACGAAGGCGCCGACGATTATGTGACGAAGCCCTTCAACACGGGCGAACTCCTGGCGCGTCTTCGCGTGGCCCTTCGACATGCCTCCCGGGATCCCGCCCCACCGGTGTTTCAATCCGGCGGGCTGGTGGTGGACCTCGCCACCCGGCGGGTCACAAATCAGGGGCGTGAGGTTCTACTGACGGCGACGGAGTACTCATTGCTCCGGTTGCTGGTCCGGCATGCGGGAAAGGTGCTGACCCACCGGATGATTCTCCGTGAGATCTGGGGTCCCGCGTCGGAGGACCAGTCCCATTATCTGCGGGTGTACGTCGCCCGATTGCGGACGAAGCTCAGCGGGGAGGATTCGGGAAACGACTGGATCCGCACCGAACCGGGCGTGGGCTACCGGTTGGTCGAAGCATCCCGGGTGAAAGAGTGAATCGGGTGATCGGGATCGTCCGTGCGGCGCTTCAGCGGCGGCGTCCGATCAGGGTCAGGATGGCGGGCAGGACGGTGAGTCCGGCGACCATGCAGGTCGTGGTCCCGAGGGCCATGACCAGACCGAGACTGCGAATGCCGGTGTGCTGGGCGAGCAGGAGGCTGCCGAATCCGACAATGGTGGTGAGTCCGGACACGAACACCGCCTTGCCCGTGCTCTTGGCGAGAATCGAGGGATTCTTTTCCTCGGCGAAGCGGTTCAGGATGTGGATTCCGTTGGTGATGCCGATGCCGATGACGAGGGGGAGCATCATGACGTTGGCCGGATTGAAGGGGAGTCCGATCCAGCCCATGAGCCCCATCACCCAGATCGTACCCAGCAGGACGGGCAGCAGGGAGAGCACGATGCTTCCGGGGTTTTGGAAATGGGCGCCGACCAGGATCACCGTGGCGCCGAGGGCCCACCAGGCGGCCTCGATGTAGGACTTTTTGAGGAGTTCCGTGTAGTAGTACATCTGGACCGGGGCCCCGGTTGCCTTGGGGGCGACAGCCTGCATGTCGCGGATGAAGGCCTCCTGGGGGGCACGCTCCCAGACATTGCTTCTGGGATACACCTGGAGGAGCAGGTTGCCATTGCGTCCGATGAACCGGTTTCTCAGGGCGGGCGGCAGGTCCTCCGGTTGGAGCGTCGTGGGCGCCTCCTGGATCTGGAGGGCACCGATGGTCTCCCGAAGATCGTCGAGCAGGGCCGTTTGGAAGGCGCCGAGTTTCCGGCTGCGCTGCTCCTGTTCGGAGGGTGTGCCCCGGAACATGGCGGCCCGCAGATCCACCAGGGAACTGCGCAGCGAATTGATATCCTTGAGAATGTTGGTTTTGCCCCGGGCCGAAACCTCGTCGGCGGCCAGTCCGAGATATCCGCCGAGGCTCCAGAGCACCTGTCCCAGGTCGTTGAGATCGACCGGGCGGCGGTCCGGTTCCGCAAACCGGATCGGGGAGGTGGTCGCGCCGATTTCGGCGATGATCGGGCCTTTCGCGGCGGCGTCCTCGGAGAGGAAGCGGGCCATGGATTCGACGGAGGCGATGTTCGGACGGGCGAGCAGCTTGGCCTCGAGGTCGCGGGCCTCGGCGAGGTTGGTTGCGACGACGGCTCCGAAGATCACGGACTTTTCCGACGAGGCGAGCAGCTTGTGCTCGAACTCCACGGACCGGATCTCCGGGCTCTGCATGTTCAGCAGGTTGTAGTCGAACCGGACCCGGGGAAGTCCCGCGACGGCGAGAAGTGTCAGCACGGCGGCCGCGCCCAGAACGGTGGCGGGACGGTCCAGCCACAGCCGCTCCAGCCGGGCGCGAAAATCGGGTTCTCCGGCATCGATAGCGGCCGTTTCGGGAGCCGGGGACGAATCCGGGCCTGCTGCTGTCTGCCGCTTCCGAAGCAGCAGCGCCGGAAGGAAGGTCATCATCGGGATCAGGCAGATGACGAGGCCGCCTCCGCAGATGATCCCCATTTCACGAATGCCGCGGAAATGGGTGAGGCTCATGGCGAGGAAGGCGCCGGCGGTGGTCAGGCATCCGGTGAAGATGCCCTTGCCGGTGTACACCATGGCCAGCGTCATGGCGTCGGTTTGGGAGCGTCCGCGGGCGAGCTCCTCCTCAAAGCGGGTGATGAGATGGACCCCGAAATCGATGGCCAGTCCGATCAGCATCGGGACAAACGTGATGGTGAGGATGTTGAGGTGCCCGACCGTGGCGGTGGTGAACGCCATGGTGTACCCGATGCCGATCACCAGGCTGGCCGTGGCCTTCAGGGGACGACCGACCTGGCGGTATCCGAAGATGAAGATGAGGACGACCAGGGCGAGGGAGACGAGGGTGGCGAGGGTCGAATCGCGCTGGCTTTGGACCATCTCATCGAAATCGAGGACGTTTTCACCCGTGACACCGGTATTGACCCCGGTGACCTCGGCTTCGGTGACGGCGACGAGATCCCGGAACTGCTGGACGGCCTGCTCATTCAACGTTGCCTGGGCCGCTTTTCTGCGCCGCTCCGTCGCCGCCGCGGCGTCCGATCCGGAGGGGCGGATCAAGTCCCGCCAGAACGACGGAGGAGGAGGGGCATACTCCGGGGGCGTGACCGAGCGGGGCCTCGC
>JAEUHD010000078.1 GCA_016793645.1 Verrucomicrobiales bacterium | reverse complement strand
TTCTCCTGTTGGCCGACGAACCGACCGGGAACCTCGACAGCCAGACGGGGAGTTCCATCCTCGAACTCTTCCGCGAACTCAATGCCGACGGCCTGACGCTGATCGTCGTCACCCATAATCCCTCCCTCGCCAGCGCGGCCGGTCGCCGATTGGAAATCCAGGACGGCGTGCTGATCAGTTCCACGCCCGGGTCACCGCCGACACCACACGGTCCACGGTGATGCCGTTCATGCATCGGAAGTCGATCGGACACTCCCGCAGAAAACACGGCGCGCACGCGGCTCCGGCCCGGAGCAGTTGATGCTGGGAATCCCCGGGAATACCGGGAGCGGTCAACTCCGGGGACGTGCTGCCAAAGGGGACCACCACCGGAACTCCGACCGAAGCCGCCGCGTGCATGGGCCCCGTGTCGTTGGTCAGGACCACCCGGCACAGCGTCAGCGCCGCGAGCAGTTCGCGGAGTGACGTTCTGCCGGCAAGGATCCGAATGGTGGGAGCCGCCGTCGCAAGTTCCGCCGAGAGGGATTCCGCGAGTCCGATGTCGGCCAACCCTCCAAACACCGCCACGCCGCAGCCGAGACGCCCGTGCACCGCCGCCGCCGCCGCGGCAAAGCGCTCCAGAGGCCATCGCTTGGCAGGTCCGTACTCCGCGCCGGGATTGATGCCCAGCCATTGGGAGCCGGGTTGGAATCCGAACTTGGCCCGGACGGCCTCCACCTCCGCCGGACTCACAAACAGTCGCGGCACGACCGGCTCCGGGTTCGCCCCGAGATACCCCACGAGCCGCAGGTAGTGAAACAACTGGTGGGACGGGCTCGCCACGACCGATTCGCTGTGCGTTGGGCTTCCCGCGGACGGGGAATGACCCACGAGATGGCGGATCTCCTCGGGAGACCTCTTGCGCATTCGCAGAGCTCCGGGAAGCGGGGGCACCACGTCCGTGAGCAGCCGATTCCGCCAAGGCCACGCGCCGCCCACCCGGCGTCGTACCCCCCCGAGCCAGGCCTCGAGACCGGTTCGCGGTGAATTGGGAAACAGGAGAGCCAGGTCAAAGCGCTCCCGCCGCAACCTCAGGGCGACGGAGAGAACGCCCTCGCCGGGCCGGATTCCGAGCACGCGATTCACCGCCGGATGCCCCGTCCACAGGTCCGCGAGCTTCGAGGGCGTCAGCAGAACGATTTCCGAATCCGGAAACCGCTCCCGAAGGCGGAACAACGCCGGCGTGGTCATCACCGCATCGCCAAGCCAGTTGACGCCTCGGACGACAATGCGGAGCCGCCGATCCGGTGCAGGAGGATCCAAAGTCGCCATGGGGCTCACGCAGGTTCAACCGCGGCCTCCGCACCATGGCGCGCATTCCCATCCCCTTGGAATTCCGAGGCAGGCTTCCATCGTCGGTGGACCCAAAACCAGTTGGCCGGATCCCGCCGGATGGCCGCCTCGTACGCCTTGTTGAGATCCCGGGTCACCGCCTCCACGGTCCGTCGTTTTCCGCCTTCCCGGGTGGGAATCTCCTCCCCCACCTCGATATGCCAGTTCACCGGTCCCGTTTGGTAACAGATCGCCGTGAGCAGGGGTCGGTGGTACCTCAGGGCGAACAACGCGGAGCTGACGCTGCACGAGCAGGGGCGTCCCATGAACGGAAGCCATGCGCCCTTCGGACCCGCGTGCTGGTCCGCCAGCAGCACGAGCCAGGAATTCCCGGCGGCCAATTCCTGCTTCAGCGCGTCGCTGCTGTCGCGACGCTCAAAGAATCGGACTCCAAACCGGGTCCGGAACCCCTGCATCAGGTTGTTGAACAGCGGCTGCCGCAAGGCCCGATAGGTGGAGATGATCTTCAGGTCGGGTCTGACCTCTGGAAGCCGCTCGAAGAGTTCGAAGTTGCCGAAATGACCGATCGCCAGGATTCCGTTTCGTCCATCCGGTTGCGTCAAACGCTCCAGTCCGCTCCACGTCAGGTGCTTTCGGATTTTACCCGCCGGCATGGACGCCGTCTTGACCAGGCACAGGTAGTTCGCCCCCAGGCGAAGGTAATTCTCCCGGGCAATCGAACGTATTTCCTCCGCGGACTTCTCCCCGCCAAACGCATGGGTGAGATTCTCGATGGCCACCTTCCGATGCCGCGCATCAAAACACCACCCGATCCACCCTCCGGTGCGTCCAAACCAGGACACGAGACGGAGGGGCAGGCTCTGGATCAGCGCGATGAACGCCCGGACCATCCAAAAGAAAATGTACTTCATGAGGGGATGCAGTCCGAAGGGTCTTTCGAAATGGATGCGTTCCCTCCGGGCATCGGTGCCGACGCCGGGGACCGGGATGTCAGGGGAACCTGGTGTGGGGACGGCGGCTTCCACCGCCGGTGCACCCAGAACCAGTTGGCGGGATCCCGCCGGATGGCCGCCTCAAAAACCCCATTGATCTCCCGGGTGATGGACTCCACGGACCGTCGCCGCCCGTTCTCCGTGTCCGAGATCCAGTCCCCAAACTCCCACCGCCATCGGGCCGGGCCGGTTCGGTAGCAGATGGCCGTGATGAGCGGATGCCGCGCCCGGAGCGCGAGCACCGCCGGACTGGCACTGCACGAGCATGGCCTTCCGAGGAAGGGCAGCCAGAGACCCCGATCCCCGGCATGTTGATCCGCCAACAACGCCAGCCAGGTGGTGCCGTCCGACAAGGCCTGTTTCAAGGCGTCCGCACCCGTGCGCCGTTCAAAGAACAGGACGCCCTCCCGGTGCCGGAGGGACTGCATCAGGTCACTCAACGCGGACTGCCGGAGCGCCCGGTAGGTCGTCGCAAACTTCTGCGGTGGCATTTCCGGCGGCAGGTTCGCGGGAAGCCGGGTGAACAGCTCGAAGTTTCCAAAGTGCCCGATGACCAGCACCCCCGCCCTCCCGTCCGGACGATGGAGCCGCTCCACGCCATGCCATTCCATGTGCGGTGCAATCTCCTCGTCGGACATGCCTCCGATCTTCAGGAGACTGACGTAATTCTCCGCGAGCCGGACATAGTTCTCCCGGGCGATGGCTCGGATTTCCTCCGGCGACTTCTCAGTTCCGAATGCCGCGGTCAAATTGGAGATCGCCACGCCGCGGTGTCGCCGGTCCACCCACCATCCGACCGCTCCAAGGGCGCGCCCGAATCGTGCCACCCCGGTCAGCGGGAAACACTGAACAAAGGCGATCACAGCCCGGCCAATCCAATGCAGGAGCAGGTTCATCTCACTTGAAGCAGATTCTCCGCACCGCGTCGTCGAACCCTTCGGCCCCCGCGATGATCTTGATCTCCACCCGCATGAAATAAATGGGAAGGTCCCGGCGGTCGATCTTGGGGAACCGCACCGCGTCCTTCTGCGTCGTCACCAACATCTCCGCCCCGCGCTTCTTTCCCCGGTTGATCGCGTCCAAAACCTCCTGCTGACTGAACCGATGGTGGTCGGCAAAGCGCCGCGCCAGGACGATCTTCGCCCCCAGCTCGGAAAGCTTCCCCTCGAAACTCTCCGGCTGCGCAATGCCACTCAAACTCGCGACCTTGCGTCCCTGGAGAAGATCCAGTCCGTGCTGCTCCCCGGTGAACACGTCCTGAAAGTACAGGGGATGGTGCACACACTCCACGACTTCGGCGCGGGGATTGAGTTCGCGAATACGCGCCCGCAAGTGGGTGAGCCGAACCTCGGCCGCCGGGGTGGACCGATCCACCTTCGTCAGAAAGATCACCTTCGCCCGTCCGAGGTGTGACGGCGGTTCCCGCAGCGTGCCGCGCGGCAGCAGATGCTCGTTTCCAAACGGTTGCTGGGCGTCCACCAGCACCACATCGGTCCGGCGTCCTGCCAGCCGCAGATACTGGAACCCGTCGTCCAGCAACAATGTGTCGCAGCCGTAGCGCTCCACGGCATACCGGCCCGCCTTCACGCGGTCCTTGTCCACCAGCACCACCACATCCTGAAGATTGCTGGCCAGCATGTAGGGCTCGTCCCCCGAGGATTCCGAGTCCAACAGCAGCGAATGTCCGTCACTGACGACGCGCGGAGGCGTGGTGTCCTCCCGGAGCAGCAGTTTGTCCAGCAGGCGCTCCCGAAGCGGCTTGGGACGCGAGCGATATCCGCGGGACAGGATCGCCACCTTGCGTCCGGCATCCTGCAGGGCCCGCGCGAACTTCTCCACCACCGGCGTCTTTCCCGTGCCCCCGACCGTCAGGTTGCCCACCGCAATCACCTGCACGCCCAGCGTGGCGTCCCGAAGGATCCGGACGCTGTACAGGAACCGGCGCGCCTTGACGGCCACACCAAATCCCTTGGAAAACACCAGGAGGACGAACCGGACCGCGGCGGCCTTCTTGCCGGGCCGATCCTGGATGATCACATCCAGAAGCCACGTCTCCGCCTGTTCCGTGAATTGACGCCACGATTCCCGCACGCGCCGTCCACCATGCCCGGGGCCGGGCCCGGATCAAAGCCGCATCCTGCAACCCCCGGGGCATCCCAGCCTGAAGTTGACGCCGATCAACCTCCCCTCACATTGCGCGCGCCAAACCGGCCGTCCGGCCCCCTCGTACCCCATCATGAAATCCCTCCTCACGATCTCCTCCCTCCCGCTCCTCATCGCCGCGTTTCTCGCGGCACTTCTCGCCGGATGCAGCGATCCGGCGGACGCCGTTCCCAAATCCGCCGCCAGCGCCCCCAAGGCAGGCCTGCCCGGCGCGACGGAAGTCGGCGTGGGTTATGTCATCCGGGCCGGCTCCACGCTCGGGTTCACCGGATCCAAGGTCACCGGGAGCCACAACGGCGGATTCACCAACTTCGCAGGCGGCTTCCGAATCGCCGAGGGCAAACTGGTGGGGTCCCCCGAACTCAAGATCGCGATGAAGTCCGTATGGAGCGACAACGAGAAACTCACCGGACATCTGCTCAGTCCCGATTTCTTCGACGCCGCCCAGTTCCCTGTTTCCACCTTCACCGTCACGTCGGTGGAACCCGCCGGACCGAAACACACGGTCACCGGCAACCTGAACCTCCACGGCGTCACCAAGAGCATTTCGTTTCCGGCCGACGTCCAGGTGACCCCCGAGAAGGTGACCCTGAAGGCCGAATTCGCGATCAACCGGCGTGACTTTAACGTCAATTTCCCCGGCAAGCCGAACGACCTGATCCGCGACAACGTCGTTCTCCGCTTTGACATTCTGGCGACCCCCGGGCCGGCCACGGCAGCGGACACCCTTGCGCCCTGAACGGACTGCGGCCGGAATCCGGCAGGGGGTTCCAGCCCGTCGTTGCCGCACGAACCTTCGACTTCAATTGGGAAACCCGGTAGACCGGAGGGCGTGAAACCGCCATGGACCCCCGGGGATTCCGAGGTACACGCCCGGGGGCGCGACCAGTCGGAGCTCCACGCCGCCGCCCTCGCGGTCACCCGGGAGCGGTTCGGCAACGAAGTCTTCCTTCGCGGAGTCGTCGAGGTCTCCAACATCTGCCGGGAGAACTGTCATTACTGCGGCATGCGCCGCGACAACCGGCAGCTCGAGCGCTACCGGGCCCGGTTCGACGCGCTCGCCGAGCTGCTCGTCCATCACCGTCCCGCAACGATCACCGACATCAACATCCAGTCCGGAGAGGATCCCGTCGCCGCGCGCGAGTTGGTGCTGCCCCTCGTCCAGACCCTCCGGCGTGAAACCCCCCTCGGGGTCAGCGTCTGCCTGGGAACCCTCGCGCCCTCCATCACGCGCGAACTCCAGGCCGCAGGGGCCACCATGTACATCATCAAGTTCGAGGTCGCTGATCCGGTGCTCTATCGGGACCTCGAGGCCCCCGGGACGCTCGAGGAGCGCGCCGGACACATCCGCTGGCTGAATGCCGAGGGATGGAACGTCAGCTCCGGATTCATCGCGGGTCTTCCCGGTGAATCGGCCGATACCGCCCGACGCAATCTGGAGTTCGCCGCGCAGCTTCCGCTTTCAGGATGCAGCGTGAGCCCGTTCGTGCCCGGCGACGAGACACCCCTGTCCTCGTCCCCGGCCGCGAGCCTCGACCTGACGCTCAATTGCATGGCCAGCCTGCGGCGGATGCGTCCGGACTGGATCATCCCCGCCGTCAGCGCGCTGAACATCGCGGGACCGGATGGCGGCTACCGGCGCGGGCTTCGGACCGGGGCCAATCTCTGCACCATGAACCTCACGCCGGAATCCGTTCGCGGCGACTACCTCCTCTACAAGCGGGACCGCGTCATCATGAACGAGGCCCGAATCCTCGAGGCGCTGGAGGCGGAGGGCTTGCAACCCTCACCCACAAGCCTCGCCGACCATTTTCGTCGCGACCTGGCCATGCTGCCGGCGTGAACCGAAGGCGGGGATTCATCCGCCCCCCGGCCCACGGAACCACGAACGCCATCCCTCCCGGACTTCCAACGCCATCCAGCTCCCCAGAGCCCTCAGGACCGCCGGGCCCGTCTCCCGCTCCGGAAGGAATCCGTTCAACAGAAACCGCTGCCGGTGATTGTGCCGTCCAAACACTCCCCGCGCGCGTCGCGTCCGCGCCATGGCGGCCAGCCGGCGGTTGTAGAGGCGCATGATGCGGTACGGAATCTCGCTCGCAGGAAGGCTGAACACCGGATCCCGCAACGCCGCCGCTCCGCGCTCCAGCGGCTGGGAAACCACCCCCATGTAGTACAAGGCCAGATCCAGGCGAAAACCCGTTTGCACCAGCTCGAAATCACCCATCCAGTCGTATTTGTCCCGATAGATCCCCTCAAACCACCGAACATAACTGCGCTTAAAATCACGATTGTAATCGTCTAGGCGGGGCCGGGGATCCTCCCCGGCGAGGGATCGGACGACGAGGTCCGCCGCGCGGGTCGCGGTATAACTCAGCCAGTCCATTCCCGGGCTGTAGAAGGGATCCAGGAAGGCGGCGGCGTCCCCGACCAGGACCACCCCATCGGCTGCCAGCACGTCGCTGCAATAGGCGAGGTTTGCGCGCCACTTCACATCGCCGTCCACCGGCGTGGCCTGCTCGAGGAGGCACCGGCCCGTGGGATGCGCGCACAGGAAGGCTTTGAGCCGCTCCCCGAGAGGAGCGGGTCCGTCCGGAAACGACACGCGACGTTGGTCAAAGACCACCCCGACGGAGTAATCGCCTCCCTTGAGGGGAATGCACCACGCCCACCAGCCATCCCCCATCAGATGATTGGTCGCGGTGGCTCGGATGCCCCGACAGGCGGCCGCCCATTCCGGGTGCTGCCGCGCCAGATCCAAACCATCCAGATCCCGAACCCCGCGCCATCGTGCCCACGCTGCCGTCGTGGGATGCGCGGGATTCCTCCGAAACCATCCTTCCTGCCGGGCCACCAGACAGGCGAAGCCACTCCCGTCGATCACCCATCGGGACGTCACTTCCTGTGGCTTTCCCTCAACCTCCAACACGGTGCGCTGGACACCCCCAGCCCGGAGGATCACGCGGACCGCCTTGGCCGGACGCCGAATCTCAGCTCCTGCCATCACCGCCCGACGCAGAACTTCCTCGTCCAATGTGCTGCGGTCCACCTGCCAGGCCGGAACCCTCGACAGATAGCGACCCCCGATCTCCCCACAGTCTGCGATGGTGGCGGTCTCCGGGCGGGCGAACCAAAACCGCATTCCCTGCTTGGTGAGCTGCGTCTCATTCAGGAACTGGGTTAGACCCAACACCTTGCTCAGGAAGAACCCGCTGACCTCCACCGTCGCTTCGCCCACTCGACGCGGGAAGTGGACCGATTTCTCAACAATCAAGACCCGAAGCCCCGGCCGACTTTGAAGCACCAGGCAAGCCGTGGCCGCCCCGGCAAGCGATCCCCCCAAGATCACGACATCATAGTCGGGCCGCGTTGCATCCACACCGTGCTTTTGCCCCCGAAGTCGAAACACGGCAAGACCGGAAGCCAAACTCAGCCCGGGCCGCCGTAAGAGAATTCAGCGAAAAGGACATCGATTCCTCTGTTTTCAGCCTGAATTCAAGATTCGATATCGTTACAAATCTCCACAACACTGATTGTGCGGCGATGGGGAATCCAGGTTCTCTTCAGCCGCACAGACCGACGACGGATCGTCACTTCCACCCAACTTCTCTCCGGGCCCCCTTCGAACCCAGACCATCACCAGACTCAGATCCGCGGCGGAGACGCCGGAAATACGTCCGGCCTGTCCAAACGTGGAGGGCCGAACCGAAGACAACTTCTGCCGAGCCTCCGTCCGCAGCCCGGGTACCGCATCATACTGGATCCACTGGGGGATGACCTGATCCTCCAACGCCCGGAACCGATCCACTTCGGCATTCTGCCGCCGAATGTATCCGGCGTACTTCAGCATGATCTCGACTTGCTGGACCACGTCCGCAGGCAGCGAAGAATCCGCCTGGGGCAGGGACCCGTAGGTGACCTCCGGCCGGCGCAGCAACTGGGCCAGGGTCTCCGTTCCCACCCGGGTCGATTCCAACCGGACCAGTTCCGCCCGGATCGCATCCCGCTTCGAAAGGAACCGTTTCCCGTTCGCATCGGACAACAGGCCCACCTCCAAACCAATCTCCGACAATCGCAGGTCCGCATTGTCCTGTCGCAGAAGTAGCCGGTACTCAGCCCTCGACGTGAACATCCGATACGGTTCAGTCGTTCCCTTGGTGACCAGATCATCGATCAGCACGCCAATATAAGCCTGATCCCTCCGCAAGGTGATTCCCGGACGACCCTGTACGCGCCGCGCCGCATTCATGCCCGCCATAAGCCCCTGTGCGGCAGCTTCTTCGTATCCAGATGTTCCATTGATTTGTCCGGCCAGAAAGAGGCCCCGGCAGCCCTTGAACTCCAGCGTGGGAGCCAATTGCGTCGGGAACGCAAAGTCATACTCCACGGCGTACGCCGGCCGCATGATTTCCGCGCGTTCGCATCCGACGATCGATCGCACCATCTCCACCTGGATCTCAAACGGAAGACAGGTGGAGAATCCGTTCACATAGATCTCGTCCGTGGCGATGCCCTCCGGCTCGAGAAAGATCTGATGACACTCCTTTTCGGCGAACCGGACGAACTTGTCTTCGATGCTCGGACAATACCGCGGGCCAACGCCTTCAATCACCCCGGAGTACATCGGGGAACGGTGCAGGTTCGCGAGGATGATCGCCCGGGTCCGTTCCGATGTGGACGTGATGAAGCACGGCAACTGACCTCCAATTTGGGAGAGGATGGAGGCCGGGGGATAAACCGCAGCGGACGCCGAAGTCCCCTGGGGTCCGTCCGGTACTGATCTTGGATGTTCCACGTGGAACAATTCCGAGTTCCAGACATCCTCCTTCCAAAAGGAGAACCAAGGTACGGGATGATCGCCCGCCTGTGGCTCACAACGGGAGAAGTCGATCGATTGCCGAACCAGACGGGGTGGGGTTCCGGTCTTGAGGCGCCCCAGTTGAACTCCCAATTCCTGCAGCGAAGACGAAAGGCTCATCGCCGCCGCCTCACCCGAGCGTCCGCCCGCCTGCTGATTGGAACCCACGTGCATCAATCCCCGGAGGAACGTCCCCGTGGTGACGACAACCGCCTTTCCCCGAAATTCGACCTCCAGAGAGGTCTGTACCCCGCAAATCTCGCCGTCGCGATGCAGCAGGCGGACGGTTTGTCCCTGTTTGCAGTCCAGATTCTCCTGCCGCTCACAGATCCACTTCATCCGAAACTGATAGGCCTTCTTGTCGCACTGGGCTCGCGGCGCCCAAACCGACGGACCCTTCCGGGTATTCAACATCCGGAACTGCAGACCCGTCAGGTCCGTCGTCTTCCCCATCTCCCCACCCAAGGCATCGATCTCCCGAACCAGGTGACCCTTGGCCAACCCCCCAATCGCCGGGTTGCAGGACATCTGGCCAATGGTGTCCAGATTGATGGACAACAGAAGTGTCGAACACCCCATCCGCGCCGCCGCCAACGCCGCTTCCACTCCTGCATGGCCGGCACCGACCACGATCACGTCATACTGTTTCGGATAGACATACATTCCGCAGCCCCAAGCCTACGAAGCCCACAGCCGACGCCAAGTGTTGTTCCACGTGGAACATTCCCCGAAGCCACCTGAGGCAGCGGCAATGTTGTCGGCATTCCCCGAAGATTGCGCGATTGCCGGTCGTCCAAAGTCTTCGGTAGTCTATCGTCCGATCAATTATGGAGATTTCGCGCACGACATTCGGGACATGGAACGGAGGTCGTTTCATGAACTACGGAGAGCCGCTGGCTGAGGAGCGCTGGATCCAACTGGTGAGATCCGCCCATTCCCAAGGCGTCCGGACGTTTCTTACCGCCGACGTTTACGGTAACGGAGCAGCGGACACGCTCTTGGGACGTGCCCTTGAGGGTTTGCCACGGGACTCCTACTGCCTGGTAGGAATGGTTGGGCACGACTTCTACAGTGCGCGGCGGGACGGCGCGAAGGGCTACCCAAGATTTTCGGATCCCCAACTCCGATCCGCGGTGGACTACGGAAGTTACCTGCGCATGGCCACCGAGAAGTCCCTCGAGCGCTGCCGGACCGACCACTTCGATGTCCTTCTGCTCCACAACCCCGACCAGACGGGATACTCCAGTGACTCGGTTTGGAAACCCATGGACGGACTCCGGGAGGCAGGACTGGCCGAACGAATCGGCGTCGCTCCGGGCCCCGCCAACGGATTCACCCTCGACATGATCCTTTGCTTCGAACGCTTCGGAAGCCTGATCGATTGGGCGATGATCATTCTCAACCCGTTTGAACCGTGGCCCGGCTCCCTCGTCCTTCCGGCCGCAGCGAAAAACGACGTCAAGGTACTCACGCGGGTTGTGGACTACGGCGGAATCTTCCATGACGACGTGAAACCTGGCCATACGTACGGGACCGGAGACCATCGTGCGTTCCGTCCCGCGGGTTGGATTGAATCCGCTAACGATAAACTTGATCGACTAAGGCCCATTATTCGGAAATACGGGGTCACACCGCTTCAGTTTGCCTGCGGCTGGTGCCTCCGGCAGCCCGCCGTCAAGAGCGTCGTACCCACGTTGATCCAGGAGGTCGGATCCTCAGCCAAGAGGATTGAAGACAAATTGGCGGAACTGGCCACGCTCCCCGACCTCCCCCTCGACGCGGACGAATTGGCGACCATTGCCTCCGTGGGCGACAACACCGGTTGCATGCACCTGAAAGGCGCATACCACCAGCACACCACCGCACCGGTCTCCGATCAGTGGGGCCTCAATCCGGACCTTGAGGCGGTCGGACGCCGCTGGAGCATCGATCCCCGGCGTGATTTGGTTCCATCGCACTGATTCTCCCCGTCGCAGTCCGCTGGATTGTTTTCATCATCCGGTACGAAACGATTAAGACGGGTCATGCCGGTATTGAACTGAATGCGTCCGCCCGAGGACATCAGGCCTCGGAATTCCAGGATCCAGCCCGGCTTCCTCCGTCCCACAGCCCATGGAAAACCGCAGTTTTGCTGGGCTTTTCGGGTCACCGCTCCGCCTGCCTTCGACGTATCCACCGCTGACTTACCCGGCGGAGATCAAATCCCGCTTGGACCCCTCGTACCGCTCCAAGGATCCCGAAGCAATCAACCACCGTCGTTCCGGGTGGCCCACCGGGGGTCCAGGGTGGACATTGGGATCCCTCAAGGAAAACTTTGGCGGTTCTCAGTTACCCTCCCATGGACGGTCCGAAAGCTCCCCCGGCACCCGCATCGCCTCTCGAGCAGTATCTCCAACGCCTGTACGACAAATTCGCGCGGCTCGAGGATGGCCATGTCGCGACCTATATCCCTGAGTTGGGGCGGGCCCGGGCTTCCTGGTTCGGAATCTCCATCGCGACGGTCGATGGCCGGGTCTATGATGTGGGCAATTCCAATGTTCCGTTTACGATACAGTCCATCTCAAAACCCCTGGTTTATGGCCTGGCGCTGGAATCCTGTGGTGTCAAAGGGGTGTTGAAGAAGGTCGGGGTCGAGCCATCCGGGGAAGCCTTTAACTCCATCAGTCTCGACCCGGAAACAGGCCGCCCGCTCAATCCGATGATCAACGCGGGAGCGATCGCCACAACCAGTCTGGTGCCGGGAGCCGATACGGAATCCCGCTGGACCCAACTGCTGGACACCTTCTCCGCGTTCGCCGGCCGTCCCCTGGGAATGGATGAATCCGTCTACATTTCAGAACGGGACACCGGTCACCGGAATCGTGCGATCGCCCACCTGCTTCGAAACTTTGGGATTCTGGAGGCCAATCCCGAGGAACCCCTGGACCTGTATTTCCGCCAGTGCTCGGTCTCGGTGACCTGTCGGGATCTGGCCGTCATGGCCGCCTGCCTCGCCAACGGCGGGGTCAATCCGGTCACCGGACGCAGGGTTCTTGAGCCCCGCAATACCGGGCGGGTGCTCAGCGTGATGACGTCGTGCGGCATGTACGACTATTCAGGGGAGTGGATTTACAGCGTCGGCCTGCCCGCCAAGAGTGGTGTCGCCGGGGGGATCCTCGCCGTCCTGCCCGGACAATTCGGCATCGGCGTCTTCTCCCCGCCCCTCGACGCCAAGGGAAACAGTGTCCGCGGCATTCGAGTCTGTACGGACCTGTCCAACGACTTCGGTCTCCACCTCTTCAACACCCCCCGCGTCGTGACGTCCGCGCTTCGGGGATCCCTCACCGCATCGACCGTGCGCAGCCGCCGTCACCGCTCGCTCGCCGAGCTCGACATGCTCCGGAAGTTCGGGGCTTCCGTGCGCATCTACCAGCTGCGCGGACGCCTCATCCTGTCCACGTTGGAACCGGTGATCCGAACCATCCTGGGAAAGACCGAAGGCAGCACACACGTCCTTCTGGATCTGGCCCACGTGGTGGACTTGGACCGTGCCGCATGCCGCCTGTTGATGGATCTGCGGGACCGACTGAACGGGTTGAGGATCAAGACCCACCTGACGGGAGCGCAGGACAAACACGTCCTCCGCGAGTACGTGCTCTCCCGCATCCAGGAGGACGGCTGGCGCCAACTCTGCCTTCACGCCACCCAGGATGATGCCCTGGAGGTGTGCGAGGACGAGATCCTCCGACAACACGGATGCCTCGGTTCCGGGGTCGAACGGATTCCCCTGGTGGATCAGGAGCTTTGCCGTGGACTGACGCCGGACGAAATCCGCGCCCTCTCGGAGCGGGTCACGACGCTCTCGCTCTCCGGCGGCGCGGAAGTCATGACCGTCGGGTCCCCGGCCGATGCGGTTCTCTTCCTCGTCCAGGGTGAGGTGGGAATCTTTCTCAAGACCTCGGATGGCCAGGAGCAGCTGGTGCGGCGTCTGGGTCCTGGCGCCAGCTTCGGGGAGGTCGCCCTGGTGGATCGTGAACCGCGTTCCGCGACGGTGCGCACCCTTCACGCCACGGAAGTGCTTCGCCTCGGATTCGACGCCTTCGACCGGCTGGACGCGGACGGATACGCGGCCCTCCGGACCAAACTATACGCCAACCTGGCCAGTGTCCTCGCCGCTCGACTCCGAAGTGCGAATCTCGAAATCGGGAGCCTGAAGTAGGTGCGGCCCCGCCCAACACCGACCTCGGGCTGACAAACCCACGCCCCGGCGGCATCGTCCCGTCCGTGTCGTCCTCCCAGCACGCGTCCCGACGTACCGCGATTGCCCTGAACTCGTGGCGCAAACGCGTCCATCAGGCGCTGGACCAAGGCGCACAGACGCCCTTCTTCCTGTTTTCAGCCGCTCCTGTCTCCGCCGCCTATGAGACACTCGGCCTCCTCAATCCCGGTCGTCCCCAGCGATGCTGGTTCTCCGCCAAGACCCAGCCCCTGGAGCCCTTGTGGACCTGGTGGCATCGACAGGGCGGCGGAATTGAAGTGGTGAGCGAACGGGAGTTCGAGGCCGCGCGGGCCGCGGGATTTTCCACGGACGAGATCCTCATCAACGGTCCCGCGAAACACCGGTGGCTCCCCCGACACGGTGCCCGAGGACTTCGCGTCCATTTCGATTCACCCTTCGAACTCAAATCCCTCCTGCCTCAGGCCCGCCGGGAACACTGGAAGATCGGCCTTCGCATCTGCACCCCGGAGGAGCGGGATCCGGAGCACCCTTCCGTCCCCACCCAGTTTGGATTCTCCCCGTCCGAAGTTCCCATCGCAGTGAGAGCGCTTCGCGCCGCTGGACTTGAACCCGACTCTGTTCATTTCCACCTCCGAACGAACGTGTCCTCCGCGGAGGTCTATCGTCGCGCCATCCATTCCATCGCGGACCTCTGCGCCGCGGCTCGCTGGACACCGTCCGTCCTCGATGTCGGTGGAGGTCTTCCCCCGCCGGACACCCGTGACCTCCGCGGGCATCGGTTTGACGCCGACATGGACCTCCGCGCCTACGAATTGGCCCTCCGCGAGGCGGTGACCCGGATGCCTTTTCTCAAGGAACTGTGGATGGAACACGGCCGCTTCGTTTGTGCGGGAAGCGGAGTCCTGGTCATTCGGATTCTCGATTCGAAATCGCGGGCCGGTCTCCGCCAGCTCATTTGCGACGGCGGCAGGACCCTCCATGCGTTGGTGTCCACCTGGGAACAACATGGACTCCATCCCCTGCAACCCCGCCGGGGGGCGCAAATCCCGACCGCGGTCTTCGGACCCACCTGCATGGCATTTGACTGCCTGGCACGACAGGACCTGCCGCGTTCCCTCCGGCCCGGGGACGCCCTGCTCTGGATGGATGCCGGCGCGTATCACCTGCCGTGGGAAACCCGCTTCTCCCACGAACTCGCGGAAATCTGGTGGGAGGACGAGGCGTCCCGAATCCGGCCGATCCGACGCACCGTGGGCCGGCAACCGTGACCCCCATCAGGAGCCACTCAATTTCGCGCTCGGGACCTTGTGGATGGTGTGCCAGACCTCCTGGGAGACATCCGCACCATCCGCCCCCTTCAGCCGCAGCTTTACGCGCTGTTGCATGACCGGAATCACGTCCTCCAGTTCCAGGGACAACGTCTTCCCATCCGGGCTCAGCCGTGCCGACTTCACGGCGACCGGATCGTGTCCCTTGCGGGTCGGTTCCTTCACCGAAAACTCCGGGGAGCCGTAGTGCTCGGCCCAGTCATAGTTCCAGCGATCCACGGCATAGTTCTCCAGATCCGAGACCGTCGCCTTGTCCAGCGGACGCGTGAAGGTCAGGACAACTCCGTTCGTTTTGACGTGGAGATCGCGGACCATGGTTACGGGTTTTCCGGTGTATCGAACCCGATGGAAAGCGCCCTGCTTCGCTCCATTGCTTTGCCAGACCACCAAACCGCAGGTGTACAACTGGCCGTCCTTGGGACTGAACCGGCCTCGCATGATGCCACTGTCGAACTTCAGCGGAAATCGAACGAGTCCTCCCTGCTCAATGCCGTCCACCGACTCATAGAAGCACTTGAACAGCGAACACATCCCGTAGCTGGTGTGCAAAAGATCCCCCTCGAAGGGTCCCCATCGGTTTGAGGTCACCCAGAACTGCCCGCCGCTGGAGTTGTCCACGTTCTTGGGAATCCAGAAGAGCGGCCCGTCGTAGTCATTCGTGTGCGGCGTCGCCGTGTGCGCCGTGAACACGTGGCCATAAAACCCGCCGGGTTTCATCAGGTTCACCCGGCACGCCGGCACCCAGTTGCCCTCATTGTCACTCGTCGTGATTTCGTCGTGGGGTCCCATTCCAATGCCGTTCGGCGCCCGCAACCCATTGGCGACCGCCTCCAGCTTGCGGCCATCCTTGCTGACGCGGATCAGGGAACCGTGGTGGGGAATCTTCGCCCAACCGAGGTTGCCGCCCTTGTTGAAGTAGAAGTTCCCCGCCCGATCCGTCTCCAGACCCAGGACGAACTCGTGGTACTCCGGGGTGATCCCAAGGTCATTGTTGAAGTTCTCGTAGAAGTCCGCTTCTCCGTCGCCATTCAGATCGTGAAGGCGATAGAGACCATCCCGACAGGTGACGTAAACCGTGTCCTTCACGATCCGAAGCCCCAGCGGCTGAAAGAGGCCGGTGGCAAAGCGCTTCCATTCCAAACGCTCCAGTGAGTCATTCAGACCCGACACAATCCAAACGTCCCCGCTGACCGAACAAATCGCCGCGCGGGTGGGATCCTTGAAGAAATCCATCCCGCTGAACCGCAGCCACGACTTGTACGGATTGTCCTCCGGCGGCGTGAGGGTGTCCGTCACATAGGGTCCGTCTCCGCCGCTGGTGGCCAGGCGTCCCTGCGTCACCAAGGGAGCGCCCCAGCGAAGGGGTCCTCCACGGGTCAGCGGTCGCAGATCCCGGTACTGGGCTCCCTTCGACATCGCCGCCCGGGCCACATCCTCAAACCGCCCGCTGCTGTCCCCCGCCCTGGAGCCGCCCGTCCAAATCCAAACCGTCACCGGTTGGTCCGCCCGTTCCGGATTCAGGAGCAGATCCACACATCCCCGACGATCACCCGCTCGGGTATCCAAAAGGCCTACTCGGCCATTGCGATCCTCCAGGCCGAAAACGGCAATCCCCGATGCCGTTCCCTTGGCCGCATCCTCAAACAACCAGACGCCATCCTTGTGGACCCCGTTCTCCACCTCTGGAAATCGGGCCACATTGACCACAAGCCGAGGCGATGCGCGGTTGAACTGGAACGTCCGGGAAAAGAATTTCAGCCCTTCCCTCTCCTCATAGCCCGCCACCTCCAGGACCTCGACGCCCCCCACGGTGTAGTTGAGAACCGTGGTGTCCCCGTGAAGATACAGGCCCCGCCAGTGCGCCCAGTCCTTGGGCAGCGGGGCAAACAACCCCGTTCCCTTCCGTGGATCCTCAAAGCTCCCATTCCGCGCCCAACCGGGACCCACCGGGGACGAAAGGACCACCGCTCCCCAGGGCTCCGGCAATCCCTCCAGACCATCGCGTCCCTTGGGCAGATGGAGAAATCCCCCGGTCCATGCCGCATTCCACCGCAGCGTCATGGTGTCGAAATTGACCGCAGCGGCTTCGGGATTCCCCGGGACGCCCAGCTTGACGGTCACCGTTTTCAACGCGGCGTTCGACCCCTGGAGGTTGCTGACGAAAAACGGGCCGTTGTCCATCTGCTCCCACTTCCACTTCCCGGGAGCCGGCGCATCCGCGGCACGTGGGAACACGGGAACAGCAACGAGGAGGGCGGAGTACGCGAGGGCGCGCAGGGGATTCAGCACGGGCATGACGACGTTACGTACCGGACCCGGATTCACCGGGACAACTGTTTTCAATTGCCCCGGGAACGGGGGGGACCCGCATCGAAGCATCCGCCCCGAGAATTGCCTCGCCGCCCCCGCCCTGACCTGCGATGGGAACTCCACCATGTCCCGCCCCCTCCATCACCTCCGCGCCGGAGTCATCGGCACCGGATTCATCGGACCCGTCCACATTGAGGCCCTCAAGCGCCTCGGGGTTCAAGTGACCGCCATTTGCGGATCCACCCAGTCGGCCCGTGCGTGCGCCGACCGATGGGGAATCCCGGAGGTTTACGGGGACTACGACTTCGGCGGACTCGTCCAGTCACCCAACGTGGACGTCATCCACATCACCTCCCCCAACCGCGTCCACGTCGAACAGGCGCTGGCGGCGCTTCGCGCCGGCAAGCACGTGGTCTGCGAGAAGCCCCTCGGTATGACCACGCGGGAGACGACGCGGGTCGTCAAGGCCACCGCGGCCGCGGGATGCCCCGTGTTCGCGGTCAATTACATGTGCCGCTTCTTCCCCGCCGTCCTACAGATGCGGGCGCTCGTGCGTCGCGGCGACCTGGGACGGATCATCCATGTACAGGGTCATTTCTTTCAGGACTGGCTCCTCCAGGACACCGACTACAACTGGCGGCTGCTCGCCTCGGAGGGCGGCAAGTTGCGGGCGGTGGGGGACATTGGAACCCATTGGATGGACACCGTGTCGTTCATCCTCGGCGCGCGCATCGAACAGGTCTTCGCGCATCTCGAAACCTTTCACAAAACGCGCTACCGCCCGCGGGGTGAGGTCCAGACCTTCGCCAAGGCGGATCCCGCCACGATGGAGCCCTATCGCGTGGACACCGAGGATTTCGGGAGCGTGCTGATGAAGTTCGGCAAGGCGGACCACGCGTACGCCAGCGGGGTCCACGCCAATGCGTCCATCTCCCAGGTCGCCGCCGGATGGAAATGCAGCCTGGCGCTCGGAATCTATGGAACGCGTGGAAGCGTCCGCTGGGACCTCCAACAGCCGAATGAAATCCTGCTGGGTCGGCGCGACGAGCCCAACCAGGTCCTGCAACGGGGCACTGCAGGGTTCAGTGATGATGTCGCCGGATTCACGGACTACCCGGGTGGACACCCGGAGGGATTCCCCGACAGTCACAAAATGCACTACCGCGCCGTGTACGAACACATCGCGGGCGGACGCCAATCGCCCGTTCTCTTTGCCACGGCATCCGACGGCCATCACGAGGTCCGGTTGTGCGAGGGAATCCTGCGCAGCAGCCGCACCCGCAAATGGGTGCGCGTCTGAATTCCTTCACCGCCCCGGGGCCCATGACTTCATCCTCGTCGAGTCCGTTTTGGATTCTCCTGCGCGCGGCGGCCGGCCTCGCCCTCGCCGGCGGATGGATCGGGGCGGCCGACCTGCAGCGGTCCTGGCCCGGTTGGCGCGGTCCCCTCGATTCCGGGGTCGCGCCGTTCGCGGATCCACCCATCCAATGGTCGGAGACGAACCATGTCCGCTGGCGGATTCCCCTGCCCGGACGCGGGCATTCCTCACCCATCACCGCCGGGGATCGATTGTACGTGATGTCCGCCTCTCCCACCGGCGAGGCCCAAACACCCGTCTTCGACCAGGCGCCCGGCGTTCATGACAGCGTTCCCGTCACCCACCGGCATCAGTACGCGGTGACCGCAATCCATCGATCCGACGGCCGGATCCTCTGGAATCGGGTGGTCGCCGAGGAGTGGCCCCACGAGGGCGGCCACACCACGGGGAGTCCCGTGTCGGGTTCCCCCGTCACCGATGGCACCCGCCTCTTCGCCCTGTTCGGATCGCGGGGACTCTTCTGTCTCGACACCTCGGGCGCGATTCTGTGGAAGACCAATTTCGGTCGGATGCAGACCCTTCACGCCCACGGCGAAGGCAGTTCGCCCGTGCTGGCGGGTGACACGCTTTATGTGAACTGGGATCACGAAGGGGATTCCTTTCTCTACGCCCTGAATCCGCAGGACGGAACCCCCCGATGGAAGGTGCCGCGCGACGAAAAGACCTCCTGGTCCACGCCGCTGCTCGTCCACCGCGGAGATCAGCGACAATTGGTCGTCAGCGCCACGCGACGCGTGCGCGGCTATGACCCGGGGTCCGGTCGCCTGATCTGGGAGTGTGCCGGCCTCACGGACAACGTGGTTTCCTCCCCGGTCCAATGGCAGGACCTCGTGATCGCCGGGAACAGTTATTATCAGCAGGCCATGATGGCCGTCCGATGGACCACGGCCACCGGCGATGTCACGGGAGGAACCAACGAAGTCTGGCAGATCCGCCGGATGACGCCGTACGTGTCCTCACCCCTCGTGTATGGCGACACCCTCTATTTTCTCCGTCACAACCAGAACGTCCTCTCCCGACTGGATCCGGCCACTGGACGTCCCCGCGGCGAACCACTGCGGCTCGACGCCATCGGTGACATGATCTTTTCCTCCCCCGTGGCGGCGGCGGGCCGCCTTTACGTGACCGGACGTGACGGCATCACCGTGGTCGTGTCCCTCGATCCGGGAAACGCGATCCTCTCCGTGAACCGTCTGGAGGATTCCTTCAGTGCCACTCCGGCCCTCGCCGACAGCGATCTCTACCTTCGGGGCGAACGCTTCCTGTACTGCCTTTCAGGTCGTTGAACGTCAAAGCTCGCCGACCGCCACTGGAACCGGGTAGCGGCTGCGAATCCAGAGTCCGATGAACCGCCACACCGGACATCGAAACGGGGAGCGGCGGTTCGAGTGGAGCGCTTTGGTCGGCTTTCAGTTTGTGCTAAACAAGGTGGATAGGCTCAAGTTCAAGTCCTTTCCATTTGTGATCCAGTACCAGTCTGGCGACCTTGTTGGAAACCACCACGAACTGTGCGGCGGCGCAGCCACTGCCAAACCACTCAGCCGTATGCAAGATGTCAGGAGCGCCGTCAAAAGTGCTGCGAGAATAGTGGACGAGCCGCCTCCGGTTCGGCACGTGATACTTGATGCGCTGACAGTAACTGTCGGCAGCCGTCACCCAAGCGGAGGACGGAATCTTAATCCTGCTCATCTCTTCGTCAGTGGGACTACAGGCCACCTGTTCCTGAACAGAACCCACCAAACCCGCACCCGCTGAGGTCGTGGGCAGAATCTGCAAAGCCGTCTCCAATGCTCTGCCAGTGCGATGGCTAAGTGGGGCGAGATAGCGCACGCCCGAAACGTCCTCAGCCTTGAACACGTCTCGCACCTGTGGGCGAATGAAGACGATCTGGTGCAGCCACTGAGGGGCAAAGAAATGAGCAGCCTTGCTTTTCGGTTCCCCCCGCAAACGAATGGCACTAGTTTGCACCTTGCCGATGCCGCAACGACGGCAACAGTGCGAGAGATCAAAAGACTCGGACTCGTATCCGAAACCGTCCTCGGGTTGGGGATAACCCGCGTCCGCAGAAGCGGAGGCTAGCAACCACGGTGCTGACGTGATGTCCTCGTTGGTGAAGACCGGGCTGTGCCAGATACGAACGCTGTGCTCTGCTGCAAGGTCACGAAGTAGTGGCCACTTCGGGTCATCGTCGTAGACAGACAAATCGAAACAATCCCAGGCGACAACCTGGTCAGCGCCACCAATAGCCTTGGTCCTGTAGCGGATTCCCAATTTGTCCAGTGCTGCCGTAAACTCAGGCTTGTTATGGTCCTTGATGTGGTGACGCAGCCTCATGCGTGGAATGACGCCGAACTCCCGAAATCCCGCCACAAAAAACCCCGGCATCCAGAGGGATGCCGGGGAGGAAAACTTGGAGCGAGCGAAGGGATTCGAACCCTCGACATTCACCTTGGCAAGGTGACGCTCTACCAGGCTGAGCTACGCTCGCGCTCGAAGACGGCGAGATAGATGGTGGAAGGCCCCTCCGATTGCAAGCGGAGTTTTCAGGCAGTGCAGAGGGAGGAGGCCCTGATTCAGGCTGCCGCCGCCTCGGTACGACGACGGATCAGGGGGGGCGCATCGCCCCGCACCGTCGCGGAATTGACCGTGATGCCCGCGACATCCGCGGAGGTCGGAATCTCGAACATCAAGTCGCGCATCAACCGCTCCAACAGGCTCCGGAGAGCCCGCGCACCGGTGCCCTTCCTGATCGCCTGGGCGGCCAGTTCACGACAGGCATCCGGCGTGACATGCAGTTCCACACCATCGAGCGCGAACAGCTTGGCGAACTGCTTCACCAACGCGTTCTTCGGTTCGGTCAGGATGCGGACCAGATCCTCCTCCATCAGCTCGTCTAGGACGCTGACCGCCGGAAGTCGGCCGATGAATTCGGGAATGAAGCCGAACGCCAGAAGATCCTCGGGCTCCACCCGCTTCAGGACCTCACTGCGCGGGGCGTGCGCGGCCTCCACGCCGGCCTTTCCCGCACTGAAGCCGATGATGCGCCGGCCCAGGCGGCGCTGCACGACCTTGTCGAGGCCCACGAAGGCACCGCCGCAGATGAAAAGGATGTTGGTCGTGTCGATCCGGATATACTCCTGCTGCGGATGCTTCCGCCCGCCCTGCGGCGGCACGTTGCAAACCGTCCCCTCAAGGAGCTTCAGCAGCCCCTGCTGGACGCCTTCGCCGCTGACGTCGCGGGTGATGGAAACGTTCTCCGTCTTGCGGGCCAGCTTGTCGATCTCATCCACGTACACGATGCCCATTTTCGCCCGCTTCACATCGTAGTCCGCGTTTTGGAGAAGCCGCAGGATGATGGTCTCCACATCCTCGCCGACATAGCCGGCCTCGGTCAGCGACGTGGCATCGGCAATGGCGAAGGGCACGTCGATCAGCCGCGCGATGGTCTGCGCCGCCAGCGTTTTGCCGCAGCCGGTGGGACCAATGAGGAGCACATTGCTCTTCTGGAGTTCCACCTCATCGGTCTCCCCGGCCGCCGGCGGATTGAGAATCCGCTTGTAGTGGTTGTACACCGCGACGCTGAGCGTCCGCTTCGTGTCCTCCTGCCCCACCAGATGCCGGTCGAGCTGCTGCTTCAACTCCGCCGGCTTCGGAACGGTCAGCCGCCGCACCTCCCGCTGGGAATCGTCACGGAATTCCTTGGCCAGGACGTTCTGGCAAACCCCCACGCAGGCGTCACAGATGTACACGCCGGGACCCGCAATGAGCTTCTTCACTTCCGAGCGGCTCTTGCCGCAGAAGCTGCACATCGTGATCTGGTGGGCGCGGGCCATGGCCGGGATTATTTGGTATCCGCCGCCACCAGCGAGGGGACTTCGCGACGGGACGCCACCACTTCGTCCACCAGGCCAAAGTCACGGGCCTCCTGGGCGGTCATGAAATTGTCGCGATCACAGGCCTTCTCGACCACGTCATACGGCTGGCCGGTGTGGTGGCTCAGGATCTCATTCAGCCGCTTCTTCAGTCGGAGCATGTGCTTGACCCGGATCTCCACGTCGCTGGCCTGGCCTTCGGCGCCCCCCAGCACCTGGTGGATCATGATGTCCGCATTGGGAAGCGCGAACCGCTTCCCCTTGGTGCCCGCACAGGCGAGGACCGCCCCCATGCTCGCGGCCATGCCCACCACGTACGTGTTCACATCGCAGGTCAGCCACTGCAGCGTGTCATAGATGGCCAGACCGGCCGTCACCGATCCGCCCGGGGAATTGATGTAGAAGTGGATGTCCTTTTTCGGATCGGACATCTGGAGGAACAGGAACTGCGCCACGATGACGTTCGCCACCATGTCGTCCACCGGCGTTCCCAGGAACACGATGCGATCCTTGAGGAGGCGGCTGTACAGGTCGTAGCCGCGTTCGGACCGGCCTTCCTGCTCGATGACGTAGGGGATGCTGAAATTGCGTGTCGGCTCGTTTTTCAAGGCCCGATCAGATTACGGGTGCCCCCCGCGAGCGTCAAGAAACCGGCCCGGAATCGGGACACGAAATTCGGACGGCACAACCCTACGGGTGCGCCGCAGTTCCGGGGAGTCCCCAAAACGCACCCACTTCCTCCCACCACGACGCCGGCTGCGCGAGCACATCCTCGTGGTCGGCCCCGGGGATCACCCAGATCCGCTTCCGTCCGGGATACGCGTCGTACAACGCCTGACCGAGGCGACTCGGGACAATGTGGTCCGAGCCCGCGACCAGGAAGGCGACCGGTCCCCCGTAGCGCGGCAGCCATTCGGCCGACGGATACCGGTCCCGCAACAACCAGCGGACCGGCAGCCACCCATAATGGGACGCCGCGGCATCGGTCATCCGGTTGTAGGGAACCATCAGCAGGACCCCGGACACCGTCGAGCCCAGCTCGGATGCAAGGTAGCTCGCCACGCCGGTCCCCAGCGATTCCCCCACCAGGAACAGATTCGTCCGCCCCGCCAGCAGCCCGGCGGCTTCCTTCGCCGCCGCCAGCAGGGATTCCTGCGTCGGGCTTCCAGGCCGGTCCCCGTATCCCGGATACTCGAGGATGTAGACGTCCAGGGCGAAGGCCTCCTGGATTGGGTTCGCAAGATAGTCCCGTCCCACGGCACTGCCCGAATTGCCATGCGTGATGAGGGCACATCCCCGGGATTTCCCGGACGAGGACGGCCTCCACCATCCCACCCGCTGACCCGCCGCATTGGTCCACGGCTGGAAGTTCCCGGCGCGCGCCAGGAGGGCGAGGTCGCCCGTGGGAATCCGGTCCGGAAGGTAGAGAAGCCTGCGCTGGAACACGGTCACCAGCACGACGAGGCCCCCGTACACCATCAATCCGAGCATGCCCACCCGCAGCAGGAGCCTCATGGGTCTTGGGGTGACCGCACCTCAACGGAACTCCGCAGTCGGGACAGCGCCGTCAAGGCCGCGGCGCTTTCCGCAAGCTTCTTGCTCCGGCCGACGCCCCGACCCAGCTCCACCCCGAGGTGATAAACGGCACATTCGAACTCCCGGAAATGATCCGGACCGCTGACCGAGAGCTGCTCGTATCGCGGCGGCTCGGGGGAACTGGATTGCAGCAGCTCCTGAAGCTCCCCCTTCGGGTTGGTCAGGCTTGGAAGCTCGGTCAACTCCCCGAATTCCTCAGTAAAGAGACGCAGGATGATTTCCCGCGTGTCCTCATACCCGGCATCGAGGAACAACGCACCCACGATCGCCTCAAAGGCGTCCGCAATGGTGGAGGCGCGGGTGCGCCCCCCGGTCGTCTCCTCCCCCCGACTCAGGATCAGGTAATCCCCGAGCTGCAGGCGCCGTCCCTGCGCCGCCAACGAGGTCCGGTTCACCAGTTGGGCCCGCGCCTGGGTCAGCGGACCCTCACCGTAGGAGGGAAACTTCCGGTACAGTTCGGCGGTGACCACGATCTGCAGCACCGCATCCCCCAGGAACTCCAGCCTCTGATTGTGTTGCTGAACGGGCCCGGAACCGGACTCATGCGCCAGCGACGGATGTGTCAGCGCCAAAACCAGGAGGTCCGGCTGTCGAAAGGAATACCCGAGGGCGGTTTCCAGCGAACGGGTATCCATGACGTTCAACCCGGTGGGTTCGCCTAGGCGGGAACCGCCGCCAGGGAGGGAATCTCACTGGGGGCATTGAACGGCTCCTCAACCGGAGCGGACTCCACCGCCCCGTCCGCAGCCGCATCCGGTCCATGCGCCAGGAGATCCGAAACCTGCTGCTGAACCTCCTCCAACTGGTCCAGCTGCAGGTCGGGATCCGCAATCGTGAACAGGTCGCCGGAGCGCGGGTGCTCGTACACCAGCAGGCGCCGTCCGCCTTCGCGAACCTGGGTTTTCACCTTCAGGATCCGCTTCCGCTCCAACATGACCGCGAGGATGTAGCACGCGGCGCCAAACCGGGGTTCGGCCCTCGCCATGAGCTTCCGCAACAGCGATTCCGCATCATCCTTCGCAATGGCCTCCGGAGGCACCGGAGGCGGCGCCTCGTACACCCCGCGCCATTGGGACACCAGGTTCGGACGCGCCAACACCTCCGCTCCATGGCTGGCCCAGGCCTCGGTGCACAGATCAAGCCGTTCAAACCCCTGCCCCTGGTCGAGGAGCACGGTGTGGTATGACTCTTGGTCCGCGAAGCCCCGTCCGGTGATGGCACAGGCGTGCCCGCGCGATTGGATGTTCCACTCGATCATTGCAGGAGGTTGGCCCGGGAAGCGGGCGTGGGATCAGTATTGAAGGCATCGCGGGAACTGCAATCCACATTTGCCCGGAAGCGCCTCCGAAGGACCCGATCCCCTGCGGACAGCCGATGCAGGTCAGGTTCCCGTTTCATTCCCCCCGACTTTCCGTCAGGCTCACCGCATGGTGCATGTCGGTATCGGCTACGATGTCCATCCGCTCGTTGAAGGACGGAAACTGGTCCTGGGCGGTGTGGAGATCCCCCATTCCCGGGGCCTGCTGGGACATTCGGACGCCGACGTCCTCGCCCACGCCATCACCGACGCCGTGCTCGGGGCGATCGGGGAGGTGGACATCGGCCACCTGTTTCCCAACACCGACGCCACCTGGAAGGATGCTCCGAGCCGCCTCTTTCTCGAGGAGGCCGCCCGGAGGGTCCGCGCCCGGGGCGGTCGGATCGTGAACATCGACGCCTCGCTCGCCGCCGAGCGTCCCAAGATTTTCCCGCACCTGGGTCCGATGAAGCAGAACATTGCGTCCGCCCTCGGACTCGACCCCTCCAAGGTCGGCGTCAAGGCCACCACCAACGAGCGACTGGGATTCATCGGACGCGAGGAGGGCATCGCCGCCATGGCGGTGGCCGCCGTGGACCTGCCCGAATAACGACCCAGGCCGGATTATGGGAGCCAAAGCGGAAATCGGTTGGACAACACCGGGCGAGGACGGCGTAAAGCGCCACGTCTACGCCCAAAAGATCGGTCGCGACTGGAAGTTCTTCGAGCGTCCGCGCCGCAAGGGACGCGACGTGGAATGGGAGGAACTGCCGAACCCGCCGCTCTCGGACTGGCTGGAGCTTCTGGACGCCTTGGAGCGCCGGACCGCGCGCGACCTCCATCCGCCCAAACAGGTGGACCATCTGCGCCAGATGATCCGCGACCGGTTTCCCGAACACCGGTTCGATCCCCCGGCGGCCACGTGACACTCCCCGGGGTTTCAGGGAGTCCACTGCTTCGCGACCCGGAGAAAGTTCCCCAGGAGCGTTCGGGAGACCTCGGGGGTCCCGTCCATCTCGATGTGGAACTGGGCGGCGTACACCGGATGCCCCCGAAGCCGCAGACACTGGACCCGCGTCTTTGTGCCGGGACCTCCCTCCGCAATGAGATCCCATCCGCCGGGAGCCCAGCCGATCTGTCCGCAATGGCTTTCCATCACGGAGAACTCCGGCGGCAACCCCTCAAACACCGGATCCGCAAGCCGTGACCGAACCCGGTGCGGTCCGCGCTCGAAGACGCAGTCGTCGTAGTGGCCGCAGGTGAGGGCGGTCGCCCCGGGTCGATGTCCGATGTGGGTGTAGATCGGCAGCCGTGGGGCATCGGCCTTGCGACAGTGCGGACAGTCCCACGGCTGTTCCGTCCCGTTCTCCGCGAGGATGGCCAGTCCCTGGGCCCCGCCACAGGACGCCCACATCGGCAATCGTCCCGCCCGCAGAATGCGTTCCGCCCCCTTCCAATGGTCCCGGTTCACCTCGCACCAGTCCCGGAAGGACCCGCTCAAAAACGCCGCCATCGGCCGCGGCTCCACCGAAATCCACTCCGGGGAAAACTCCGGAATCCAGATCTGCTGCGCCTTCAACTCGGGACGCACCGACCGCGCCAGCGGCAGGAACTCCTGGCCATGACCGGGCAGCGATGCGTCCTCGGTGACATTGACCGCCAGCACCCAATCCGGAAACGCCACCGGGCTGTTCGTCTCCGGATAGAACTCCACCTCGCGCAATGCCGGCGCCGACCCCACGCCGCCCTCAACCGCCCAACGCAGGTACCTCGTACGGATCGCGGTGGAGAGCCGGTGGATGCGGAACAGGTGCGTCTCCCGCGGGACCCCGGTTTCCGGAAGCCGGGTCCAGGTCAGCCCATCCGCGCTGGCCTGCCATACGGAGGAGCCTGTCTCCGGGTTGAGAACAAACTCGTGTCCCCCCTGGACCTGCAGCAGCGCACCTACGGGCCGCGGTGTCCCAAAGTCCACCTGCCACCACCACCGGGACGCTCCGGCATCGCCCCGCCACAGCGTCCCGGACTCGACGGAAAACCGATCCCCATCCATGGCACCGCCCGGCGGCGCGCCGTCCGCACTCCCGGATGCCGACGCCACCGGCTCGGCACCAACATCGGCCCACCACCACCCCAGAACCGCAATGAACGTCCCCAGAATCCGGAGCTTCCCGAAGGATCGTCTGGATTTCATGGCGGCTCGGAACGGGTTCACTCCGACAAGGTCATCCGCGGCGGTCCGCGGAACCGGCGGCGTTCCAGTCCAAACCAAACCACCGCCAGAAGCGCCGCCACTCCGCCGACGACGTAGAGGGCCAGTTGATTCGGCGGCTGGACGCCGATGACCAGCAGGAACAGGCACCCCGCGACGGACACCGCCGCCAGCGGACGAAACCAAATGCCCAGCTGCCACGGGCCAAACCGCGTCCAGGTCCTCCCGTGCGCCCAGAATCCCGCCGCCACCGGCAGGACGTAACTGATGTAGAGAAGCACCGTACAGATCGCGGCGATGGTGGAGTAGGGCACGAACAGGGTGAAGGCGACCCCGGCACCGGCGGTGGTCCAGACGGCGACGGAAGGGGACTGCGTTTTCGGATTCACCCGTCGGAGCCAGCCGGAACCCGGGAGCCCCCCGTCGCGGGCAAAGGCGAAGGTCATTCGGGACGCCGAGGTCATGGCCGCCAAACCGCAGAGGAACTGCGCCAACACAATTCCCGACAGCAACGTCACGGCCCACGCTCCTCCCAGGGTGGACCGCAGGATCCACGGAACCACTTCCCCACCCTTGGCGGCGCCCGCGGCGACGTCCGGTGCCGCGAGCAGCAGCGCACCAATCATCACCCATCCAAACAACCCGGACACCCAAACCGACCGCACGATGCCCCGGGGAACATTGTGGGCGGCATCCAGGGTCTCCTCCGACGTGTGGGCCGACGCGTCGAATCCGGTGATGGTGTAGGCCGGCAGCATCAGCCCGAGGGCAAACAGCCACGGCAGGCTGTTTTGCCGCGGAAACGCCGGAGACCCCTCGGGAAGCCCGCTGAAATTGGTGAAGGTCCACAGCCGGGACCACTCGAAGTGCGGCGTCGACATCAGGAGGGACACCGTCATGAGGGTTGCAACCCCCAGGATGAGCCACCCGCTGAGATCGGTCAGCCGGGTGGTCAGGCGGATCCCATAGTGGTTCAACAGCGCCTGGCTCAGGGTCATGCCGACGATGACACCGGCTTTGACGGTTTCCGCCGGGATCCCCGAGGGCGCGAAGCCAAACGCCGCGGTGGCGAAGTCATAGGTGCCCGCGTTGACCGCCGCCACCACGGTGACCAGCCCGGCGAGATTGAACCACGCCGTGGCCCACCCGCACGCGCGTCCGCCCAGCATGCTGCCCCAATGGTAGAGCCCCCCCGCGGTGGGAAACGTCGAGGCGACCTGGGCCATCGTGGCCGCCACCGCCAGCGAGAACAGACAGGCCAGCGGCCAGCCGAGGCCGAGACTTGCGCCGCCGGCGCTGCACAGCCCGAGATGGAAGGAGGTGATCCCCCCGGCCAGGATGCAAATGATCGAGAACGAGATTGCGAAGTTGGAGAACCCGCTCATGCGGCGGGCCAGCTCCGGCTGATAGCCAAGCTGCCGCAGCAGATGCTCGTCGTCGGGCACGGGAGGCGTCACGCCCGGCAGGTTGGGATTCGTCGGCATCGAGGCGAGCGAAATCCGCCTGAGAACGCTTCGCTACGCTGGAGGGGCCCCGCCCGGAAGGGAGCGTCCCGTCAGGCGTTCATAGGCCTCGCAGTACTTTCCACGCGTCCGCTCCACGACGTCCGGGGGCAGGGCGGGCGCGGGAGGCGTCTTGTCCCAGTCGAGGGACTCCAGATAGTCCCGCACAAACTGCTTGTCGTAACTCGGCTGGCTGCGGCCCGCCTGATAGCCCTCCGCCGGCCAGAAACGCGAGGAGTCCGGGGTGAGCACCTCGTCAATCAGCAGGAGCTTCCCCTCGTATATTCCGAATTCGAACTTGGTGTCCGCGATCACGATTCCGCGCTTCCGTGCGTGCTCCCGCGCGTACGAATACAACTTCAGGCTCGCGGCCTTCGCCTCCTCGGCCCGCTCGCGCCCCACCAGCTCCACGGCGCGCGCAAAGGGAATATTCTCATCGTGCCCCGTCTCCGCCTTGGTGGCCGGGGTGAAAATCGGCTCCGGAAGCTCCCCGCATTCGCGGAGTCCGGGTGGGAGGCGGTGGCCGCAGACGGATTGTCCGGACCTGTATTCCTTCCATCCCGATCCTGCGAGGTACCCCCGGACCACGCATTCAATCGGGAGCGGGGCGGCTTTTTTCACGATCATGCTCCGGCCCTCGAGGGCGCCCCGATAGGGCGCCAGCCGTTCGGGCAGCGGATCGTTCTCGCGCAGGAGGCGATGGTTGGGCTGCCAGGTTTCGGTGAGGTCGAACCAGAAATGCGAAATCCGGGTCAGGACCTCTCCCTTCCGGGGAATGCCGTTCGGCATCACGCAGTCGAAGGCGGAAATCCGGTCGGTCGCGACAAACAGCAGCCGGTCGCCGAGGTCAAACACTTCGCGGACCTTTCCGGACTTTACCTTGGGAATGCCCGGTAGATCGAGGGAGAGCAGCGGTTCATTGGCCACGGCGCGAGTTTATCGGTTTTGGGAGTATGGCAGCAATGCTGCCGCTT
>JAEUHD010000069.1 GCA_016793645.1 Verrucomicrobiales bacterium | reverse complement strand
GCACGTTGGAAACCGCGGCGGTGGGGGTGGCGTAGGCCACTTTCACGCCGCGCTGCCAGGCGCGCTTCTTGAGCCGGACCATGAAGCCGACACCGCTGCTGTCCGCAAAAGGAACTCCGCTGAGGTCGATCACCACCTCCGCTCCGGGCGGCATCGCGGCGAGTCTCGACTCCGCAGGTTCCGCAAGGTCCGGAACGGTGGCGGCCGTCACGTCCCCCTCCCATCGGAACCGCTCGCCTCCCCCCTGGCTGGTCCGGGTGACGCGCGCAGGAGGGGCTCCCTCGGATAGTTCCGCGATCTGCCGAACGGCGGTTTCCACATCCGGTGAGAAGTCGAAGAAGGAATCGAGCTTCATGAGCTGCATGGCCCGGACCATGCCCGGGGGCGCGGCGACGATTCGGAACTCCCGGGAAAGTTCCCGTGCCCGTTTCCGCAGCCGGACCAGGAGTCCGACCCCGGTGCTGTCCACAAAGGTGTTTCCGGTGCAGTCCACCACCACGGATCCCGATTCGAGGGCGGCGCTCCACTCGGACAGGATGGCCCCGGCCCCGGCGGCATCGAGTCGGGCCGGCGCCGAGACGATCCGGGGACCCCGGACCGGCGTCCGCACGGGCTCCAGCTTCGGGGGGCTTTGGGGGAGGTCCGCCGGACGGCCCGGACGTGTCCGCAGTTCGCGCACCTGATTCAGGATGGCCCGGCTGAAAATGACGGAGTCATGACTGTACCTCCGCAGGAGGCGCCGCGGTTCCTGTACCATGCGGAACAGCCACTCCGTCCCGGTCCGCTGCATCCAGCGCGGGGCACGCCGGAATGTCCCGGCCAGGAAATCAATGGTGGCTCCCACGCCGACGGATACGGGGACCCCGAGGCTCCGGTAGTGCATGTTGATCCATTTTTCCTGTTTCGGACAACCGAAGGCCACGAACAGCAGGTCCGGACGGGCCTGCGTGACCCGGCGAAGAATGTCGTCGTGGTCCATTTCCAACAGGGGCTTGAACGGCGGCGAATAGGCGCCGACCAACTGCAGGCCCGGGTGCCGGAGTTGGGTGTTGTCGGCGGCCTTTCGAACACTCTCCGCGGTGCCCCCCAGGAAGAACACCCTCCATTGGCGACGTTCCGCCTCCTTCAGCAGGCGCGGGACGAGGTCGGATCCGGTGACCCTCCCCGGCAGGGGATTGCCCAGCTTCCGGGACGCCCAGACCAGGGGCATCCCGTCACAGAGCACCAGGTGCGCATCGAAAAGAATTCGCCGCAGCTCCACGTCGCCCGCCGCCTGCACGACGAAGTCAACGTTGGCCGTCGCGAGATAGTGGGGCTCCCGGGAGGCGATCATCTCGGCAATGATCTCCACCGTCTCGTCCATCGTCACGTTGTCGAACGGGACCCCGAGGATGGCGATGGGGGACTTTCTCGTCGGGGCGGCTTTTCGCTGCGGGACTGAGTTCATGCGCAGGACCGGGGAAGGTGCACACGGGAATGCCAAAGTGAGTTAGTGGGTGAGTCGAGAAGAATCGCATGCGGGATTTGCCTTCCGGGTTCCTCGGGGGGTGGCGTAGTCTGCGACCCGGTGAGCTCCGAAGATCTCCTGAAACTGGTGATCCTCGGTCCGTTGTTCCTTGGGGTGGCGCCCCTGGCGGGCGTTGCCATGAAGCACCGTCCGGTGGCCCAGCGCTGGGTGTTTTCGGCGATGTGCTTCATGACCATCAATGGATTCCTTGCCGCGGGAAACTGGGGGTTGACGCTGGGATCCATTGAAAGCTACCGGGGACACACCAAGGGCTACCACTTCTACTTCAACCACGCCCTGGCCCTCTCCCTCATCGCGGCCCGGCTGGCCGAGGACGGGTTTCGGATCGGATTCCTTCCGCCGGGAATCGGCTGGCTGTTCGGGACGTTCGGCGCGATCAAGGGCCGGCGCCGGACGATCAATCCCCGGATCTTCCGGTTGGCACCCCCGGGACTCCTGGCGTACCTCGTCTATTGCGCGGTTTCCCTGCTGTCCATCGTCAACGCCCCCCAGCCCAATCTGACCCTGATGGCGGCGCACAAGATGTTGTTTGCCTCCGTGCTGATGGTGGCGTCCTACAATGTGCTTCGGACCGAGGCGGACCTTCAGTTTTTCCTCAAGGTCATGGTGGTCACCCTGACCTGGCAGCTCTGCGTGGTTCTCAAGATGAAGTACCTCGACGGGATGTATCAGGTCCGGGGCACGTTCGAGCACCAGAATCCACTGGCCATGTATTGCGTGCTGATCGGCATGGTGTTTCTGGCGACGGCCCTCGGACCGCCCTTTCCCGGTTCCAACTGGGTGCTGTGGGGCTTTCTGGTGACCGGGGTGATCGTTCAATGCACGCTGTCCCGGGCGGCGTTGGCGATGTTTGCGGTCGGAACCGTGGGCATCCTGGGCTTGAGCGTCCTGGAGAAGCCGACCCTGCGTCGGTTGGGCGTTACCGGTTTCCTGGGGATCGTCGGGGTGTTGGGACTCCTGTTGTCGCTGGACACGATCGTTGCCCGATTCAACGACCATGGAAATGCCGCCAGCGGGGAACTCCGGGAAGTGATGAACCGGGCGTGCCGTCAGATGGCCCAGGACCGGGCGCTGGGCATCGGTTGGAACAACTACGCCCTCGTGGTCAACCCGCCCTACCCGTATGCGGACATCTATTACGAATGGATTCGCGGACGCGGCATGAAGGTGGATGAAACCAAGGCCAACGCGGTGGTGGAGAGCCATTATTACCTGCTGCTGGGCGAGACGGGAAAGCCCGCCCTCGTGATGTACCTCGTCCTGATCGCGGGAGGGCTGTGGCGAAACCTGCGGGCGGTCCTGTATTTCCCGCATTCGTTCCTCCGGTGCCTGGCGCTCGGGATTGGGACGGGTTGCTCCCTCAACTATGTCCAAAGCCTGCTGGAGCGCGTCCTGGTCCAGCCGAGAAACCTGATGCTTTGGATGATTCTCTTTGGAATCTCCGCCCGGCTGGACGTCCTGCGGCTGGCGGGCGTGCGCCCGGGTGGCCCCGACACCGGAAGGAGGACCCTGTGAAGCCCCGGCCCTTGTGGCTACGAAAGCGGTTCCTGATTCCGTTGTTCCTGATGGGCGTACTCGCCGTGGGCGTCGGAGTGGCGTATCAGCGTTCCGATGTTTCTTCGTTGGTCATCTACAACCACACCGGTTCGGTGATCCCCGCGGTCCGCGTCGTTGCCTGCGGGCATTCCGCCACCTGTCGCGCCCTCGGTGCGGATGATTCCTGGCGATGGAAGCCAACCGGAGGCTCGGAAACCGACATTGCCCTGGAGGTGGCCACGGAGCCCCCGATGCGGTGGCAGGGAGGACGAATCTCGCCCCGGGGCGGGCACCGCGTGACCCTGCACCTCTGGCCCGGGGGTGAGGTCGAGTACAACACCCAGGTTTCAATCTGGCGCCGTGCCGCTGGCGGAGCCGCCGCAGGGGAGGAATAAGGATTGGAGAGGAG
Organism: Verrucomicrobiales bacterium; assembly: GCA_016793645.1. Lineage (GTDB taxonomy): Bacteria > Verrucomicrobiota > Verrucomicrobiia > Limisphaerales > UBA9464 > UBA9464. Next base: position 321 of record JAEUHD010000069.1, on the reverse strand, counting down.
ACTTTGGAGGCCACCGACCCCGTCGAACACGGGGGCCGGGTTCCGAGGATCGAGGATCAGAATGGATAGGGATGCCAGCGCAATGGCCTCCTCGTCGGTTCGAAGCGTCAGAATCGCTGCCACAGGACCGAACGTTTCCTCGCGGTACACGGGCATGCCGGGTAGAACGCCTTCGAGGATCGTGGGTTGGAAGAACCGTACCTCCCGGGTGCCACCGGCGGTCACCCGGGCTCCTGCGTCGACACTGGTTTTCAGGATTCGTTCGGCTCTCGCCGCCTGTTGTTCATTGATGATCGGCCCCAGGTGCACCCGGCTCCTGCC
>JAEUHD010000061.1 GCA_016793645.1 Verrucomicrobiales bacterium | reverse complement strand
AAGCGGCAGCTCCGCAGCCGCACTCCACACCCTGGCGGACTCCGCACGCTCCGGTACGTCGCGAAGCGTCGTGGACTGCGGTAGCCCTCTACCGCTTTCCGTCTCGGCGGGACGCGTGCTGGGGAATGTCACGCTTTGACCGCGGGCTGCGCGCAAATCCAAAGCGGCAGCTCCGCAGCCGCACTCCACACCCTGGCGGACTCCGCACGCTCCGGTACGTCGCGAAGCGTCGTGGACTGCGGTAGCCCTCTACCGCTTTCCGTCTCGACGGGACGCGTGCTGAGGAATGTCACACTTTGACCGCGGGCAGTCCCCATTCCGCCGAAGCGTTCCGCGAAGGCGAACCGCGAAGGCGAACCGCCGAAGCGTTCCGCCGAAGCGTTCCGCGAAGGCGAACGCGCTCCCTGTCCCCCTACGCCGCCACCCGAGCCGCCAGTTCCGCGGCGCGGGGCGCGTTCGGATTGTCGAACGGGGCGCGCACCTGCAGTCCGAGGACCCGGAGCAGTTCGGCGTCCGCATCGTAGCTCGGGGACGGCACGGCGCGGGTCAGCATGAACTCCGTCTCGCTGGAGAAGATGGAGTTCGCTCCCGCCAGGAAACACAGGGCCTGTTCCGTCGCGTTCAACTTCGCGCGCCCGGCCGTGAGCCGGACATCCGACGCCGGCATCAGAATCCGCGCCGTGGCGATCATGCGGATCACGTCCCAGACCGGAACATCCTCATTGTCCGCCAGCGGCGTGCCCTCGACCCGGCTCAGGATGTTGATCGGCACGGATTCCGGATGCGGCCGAACCCCCGCCAGCGTCTGCAACATTTGAAGGCGGTCGTCCACCCGTTCACCCAGCCCAATGATCCCCCCGGAACACACCGTCACCTGCGTCTTGCGAACGTTCTCAATCGTGTTGAGACGGTCGGCATAGGTGCGGGTGGTGATGATGGTTTCGTAAAACTCGGCGCTCGAATCCACGTTGTGGTTGTAGGCGTAAAGACCCGCGTCCTCGAGCCGCCTGGCCTGCGATTCAGTGAGCATGCCCAGCGTGCAGCACACTTCGAGACCGAGGTCCGTCACCCCCTTCACCATGTCCACAACCCGGTCAAACTGTCCGTTGTCCTTCACCTCGCGCCACGCCGCCCCCAGGCAGACCCGCGAAACCCCCGACGCCTTCGCCCGCCCGGCGATCTCCAGGACCTTCTCCTTCTCCATCAACCGCTCCGGCTCGATGCCGGTCGAATAACGGGACGACTGGGCGCAATACGCGCAGTCCTCCGGGCACGCACCGGTCTTGATCGAGATGAGCTTGCACACCTGCATCTCCCGGGCGTTGTGATGCTGCCGGTGCACGGCAGCCGCGCGAAACACCAAATCCAGCAGGGGCAAATCATGGATGGCCCGGATCTCATCCAGGGACCAGTCGTGGCGGAGTGCCGCGTTCATTCGAGCCAACGATGGGGGGCCACCCCGCCTCTTGTAAACCCGGGAGTGCGCGAACATTGACGGGAACCGGACAGCCCGTTCGTATTGCAGGCTTCAGCGCGTCCCCCGCCGCGGGTACTCCCACCTCAAAGGTGTCGCCGGATGCCAGCGCCACTGTGGCAAGGGGCCGGACAGCCTGAAGGCTGCACTACAAACCACCCGTTCGTAGTGCAGGCTTTAGCCTGTCCCCCGTTGCGCGACGGAGGTCGCTGCGAGACATTGACCGGATCGAGTCCCCTCTCATTGTTGGCCGGTGCAACGACTGGGAAGGAATCAGGATGGATACCGCGGGGAACCCCTCGACGTGGAGAATACCCTGGCCGAGTGCGCCGCGGCAGCCGGGGCGCACGGCTGGGAGCGGGATCTCCTGGCGCCCGACGCCCTGGGTCGAGTCGCCTTCCGGCGTCGAACCCGAAGTGCGGGCGCCCCCCGCATCTACATTTCCACCGGAATCCATGGCGACGAACCGGCAGGGCCACTGACCGCCCGGCGCCTGCTCGAGGAAGACCGCTGGCCGGATGCCGACCTGTGGCTCCTCCCGTGCCTGAATCCGGGCGGGTTCCTCGCCGGGACCCGGACGAATCCCGACGGCATCGACCTGAATCGCGACTACCGTCATTTCCGGGGCGGGGAAACCCGGGGTCACATCGCCTGGCTGGAACGCCAACCTGGATTCGATCTCACGCTGCTGCTGCATGAGGACTGGGAATCCCACGGTTTTTACACCTACGAGGTCAACCGGGGTGCGCGCCCTTCGGTGGCTCCGGACATGATCGCCGCGGTTCGACCCGTATGTCCGATTGACGAATCGCCCCTGATCGACGGACGCGAGGCGAGCGAGCCGGGAATCATCCGTCCGGTCCTGACCCCGGAGGAGCGCCCGGAATGGCCGGAGGCCCTGTGGCTGATCACCCACAAGACCTCCCTCAGCTACACCCTGGAGGCTCCGAGTGACTGGCCCCTGAAGATTCGGGTGAACGCCTTGACCAGCGCCGTCCGGGCCGCCGTGAACACCTTCACCGCCGGCTGACCACGGCGCGCGCGGCCAGCAGCAGGAGCACCGCCGCCGCGAGATAAACTCCCGCCCCCAGTGCCACGGCGAGACTCATGTTGGCCACTTCGCCGCCCTGCCCCGCATGCTGGATCATCCACCCGGCATACAACGGTCCCAGGGCGCCGCCGGTCCAACCCACGGTGTTCATGACCCCGGCCGCCGTGGCCCGGGATCCCGCCGGTACGACATCATACAGGGAGGCAAAAATCCCCGAGTCGTAGGCCCCCTTGCAAAATCCAAAGCCGGTCATCGCCAGCAACAACGTGAGCTTGTTGGGGGTCATTCCAACCAGCGCCACAAACCCCGCCCCCACCAACAAGCCCGCCGCCTGGACCAGGATTCGTCCCCCGGGACGCGTCCGGATCAGGGTATCCGCCAGCCACCCGGCGAGCGGCACACTGGCGGCACTGGCCAGTTGAATGAAAACGGTGGCGCTCAACCCCGCCGCACCCAGCTTGTAGTTGAACTTCTGCATCAGGAAGGTCGGGGTCCAGACCATGAAGATGGTCGCAACAAAATTGGCCCCAACGAAGGCCAGCATCAACAGACGGGCCGCCGGATGGGCCACCAGGAACCCGAGCGTGGACCAAAAGGAGGGAGGTCCTGAATCCGCGACTCCCGACGCAGGGGCCGGACCGAGGGCCGCCGCCACGGGAATCTCCCGGGACCGCGGCGGTTCCCGAAGGAAGAGATAAAGCACCATCGCCAGCACCATTCCGGTGCCGCCGAAGAAATAGAATCCCATCCGCCACCCAAAATGCTCCGCCAACACCGCGCCGAGCCAGCTCCCGCCAATCGTGCCCAGGTACACGCTCGATTGATGCGCCGCCATCGCGCGCGACCGGGTCCCGCGCCCGTGGTAGTCGCTGACCAGCGACATGGACGCCGGGAAATAGAACGTCTCCCCGAAACCCTCCAGCGCCCGCACCGTGATGAAATGCCAGAGCTTCTGGCACCACGCCGTGGCCATGGTCACCAGGCTCCAAAACAGGCAGCCACCCAGGATCAGATGCCGCCGTTGCATCCGGTCCCCCGCCCATCCGGCCAGGGGCGCACCCGCGGCGTACACCCACATGAACGCGGAACCGATGAGGCCCAGCTCCACCGAGGTAAACCCGAATTCCTGCTTCAACGCGGGAAACACCACCGAGATCGCCTGGCGGTCCGCATAATTGAAACAGCAGACCAGCCAAAGCATGCCCACCACCGACCAGGCATAGCGCCGCGTGCCGGCCGGGGCCGATTCGATGGAGGGCTGGGGTGTCATTGTCCCGTTGCGAACAACGTCTGCAGCCGGGACGTGGCCGCCGCGCGGAGTCGCCGCGTCTCCTCGGACATCGCCTGCTTGCAAACGCCCGTCTCAAATCCGCGGGCGTCCATGCCCGCGGCGACGTCGTGGGGAAAATTCAGCCCGGCCAGCACCGACGCCAACTCCCGCAACCGCGCCGTCGGCGCCACCGCCGCCGCCGGATCCCCGGCCTGCATCGCACGGAACGCCGCCACGATGGGCTCCGGGGCGAAGTTGGAGAGCCCGCTGATGCAGCCGGAACATCCCAGAGCCATGGCGTCCGCAAGCCGGGTGTCCCAGCCGGTCAGCACGCTGAAACCCCGTTCCCGCGCGAGCACCATGGCCTCGCGGTGCAACTCCCAAGGACCGGCACTCAGCTTGATGCCGGCGAGAGGCGCGCGGTCGGCAAAGGCGGCCATGGTCTCCAGCGCGATGGCCGTGCCCACGCGTTCCGGGAAGTTGTACAGGAACACCGGCAGTGGGGACGCCGCCTCGGCGGCCCTCAGGAAAAACTCCAGCAGGTCGGCCTGGCTGATGGGATAATACCACGGCGGCAGAATGGCGACCGAGACACAGCCCGCGTCCCGGGCGGCGCGGGCCAGCAGGGCAACCGCAGAGGGATTGATGTCACTGATGTTGGCCAGCAGCGGCAACGGCCCCGCCAGGTCCGCCAGCTTGCGCAACAGTTCCGCCCGCTCGGCCGGACTGAAAAAGACAAACTCACCCGTGCTCCCGAGCACCATCAGACCCTGCGCCCCGGCCTCGTGCAGGAACCGTGCATGGCTGCGGACGGCGGATTCAATCAGGACGCCATTCGCATCGGTCGGCATCCAAAGGGCGGGAAAAACGCCGGACTTGGGAAGTAACGAATTCACAACAGGAAATTGAAACGTGAAGAGACTGCCCGCTGAGAGGTTGCTTGCGAAGCGATTACTGACTTCGGAGTGGTTCAAATCCCCTGAACCGGGGAGAAACCGCCTCATTTCAGACCGGCGAGGTATTCGACGAGATCCCGCACCTCAAAAGGGCTCAGTTGCGCGGCCAACCCGTCCGGCATGGCACTGACTCCCCGTTCGCGCGACACCACGGAAGCCTTGGGGAGAATCCGTTGTCGGGCCTCTCCGGTGTCCGGGTCCAGGACATCCAATTCGAGCGCGGCATCGGACTCCCGCTTCAGGGTCCCGGCCAACGAACTGCCGTCCTGGAGGGTCAGCACCACCGATTCAAATCCGGGCGCCATGCGGGCATTGGGCATCACCAGGCTCTCCAGCAGATACGGACGGTCCCGGCGTCCGCCAATTCCGGTCAGATCGGGTCCCACCGTACCGCCCTCGCCGGACACCTTGTGGCACCGCAAACATTGAACCGTGGGGTTGTTGAAAAAGACGTCGCGTCCGCGCACGGAGTCCCCGCCGGTGAGGCACACCGAATAAATCTCCAGGAGGTTCGTTCGACCGTCCCTCGTGTCTGCTCGCAGAGCCCGGCGCGCCTCCCGGAGATCGAGAAGCAGTCTGTCTGGAAATCCATCGCGGGACGCCCTCCCGGCAATGCTCCGAAGGGCGGCCTCAGCCTGGGGATCGGTAACCGCACGGCTTCCCAACTGGGCCAGGGCCGCCTGCGCCAGACGCCACTCATCGGGTTTTCCGGGAATCA
>JAEUHD010000024.1 GCA_016793645.1 Verrucomicrobiales bacterium | reverse complement strand
CGGTCGAGCGTTCGAACGGTGTAAAAAACACCGAAGCCCACCGCTTGTTTGAGCACCCGGGGAATGATGATTCATCCTTTGGACGAACGTGCGGCTGTCAATGGAAATGCTCCCCGGTCCGGCACTCATTCTCTGGGTGAGGGAATCCCCGGAGGACTCGGGCGCCGTTGGACTCCGGCTCCGATGGGTCACCGCCACGATGCCCCGATCCGTGACTCAAACCGCTTCCCTCAAGGATTCGGCACCGGGGCTGCCAGCACCGTCGAAGGGAGGGGCCGACCGCGGAAAAATTTCGGGCTCCCGGGAGTGATATCGGGAACCCGGACTCCCACGTTCTCCTCTCCCAGAATGAAATCCCCTGCGGGGGACCACGTCTTCAAATCCTGGGATTGTTCCAATCGGGCCGCCCAAGTGGGATACCCGCGAAACCAGATGGTATTCGTTCCAGCCCGAAGCCGGCGGGCGTCGGGCATGGGAGCCATCGGCAGGAGGCCTGGGATCAGCTCGAGCGTGAACTCCAGCGGAGGTCCCGGAGGCGTCAGCACCTGGATCCAGAGCGATGACGAGGAGCGTCCGGGTTCGAGGGTGGCGATCACCGGACTCAAGCCGGTGGTCATCGCACTCTGCCCGACGAGGGTCCATGCCCCGGAAGTTTCCTGGGTGAACACGCGGAGTTGGGGAATCCAGCCGTCCGGCGACCGCCCTGCGGGAAACATCCGAAGCCAGCCCGGCGAGTCGGCGGGAAGTTCGGCGCGGTACCACACGGAGCTGCCCACCGGGTGCCAGTCCGGCAGGGGCTCATCTTCGGTGACGTATCCGCGCGTAGTTCCCTTCAGGGGGCCCTGGGGTAAAGTCAGTGCCTGGGCGGGGAGATCATTGGGTACGGCGGGCACGATCCGGAACATCACCTGGAGTGGAATGAGTGCGGTCTGGGGCAAGGCGGTTACGTCCAAGGCCAGTCGGAGGCGCTCCCCTGCTGCGCCATCGAACCGCATCACCCGTTTGCCGGGTTCCACCCTGCCGGATTTCTCCAACCAGGTCCCGCGGGGATGGAGGGCACCCAGGTTCTGACCTTCGTACAACGCCGCCTCGCAATGCTCGAGGGCGGTCAGCTCAATCTCCCAGGATTCGGATTCCGGGACCGTAAACTCGTACCAGAGGGAGGCGTGCGCCGGTGAACTGCCATGACTCGGCTCGCCGGGTTCCGTTGACGCCCGGAATGGTGCTTCGAACCAGGCCGTGCCGGCGGGTGGGAGCGGAATGTGCGTCGCCTTGGCGAAGTCGTCGTTGGATTCAAACGGTGATGGACCAAGAACGACCCGGCCGGGCTGGATGCGATGGACGTTCTCAAGGGCAATCCAGACCGTACGGAGTTGACGGATTTCCACCCATCCCTCTGAAGATGGAATTTCCTCGAGGAGTCCTTCCGGGGTTCGATGAAAAAAGGATGATCGGTCGATGGCGCCGGGATTCTTGAATTCGTAGATCCCGGTTTTTGGTGGGTCCCATTGGCACCAGAGGACCCCTGACGAAGGGTTCCGAGGCGCGGGTTCACCCGACTCGACGGAGCTGTAGCCTGCGGATAGCAATGCCCCGCGGCCGTCCGAGGAAATCTTCGCGGCGCCATCGATCCGATTTTGCGGACACTCTGTGGCCAGAAGTAGTGAGCTCAGGGAGAATCCATTACGTGCCGTTCGGAATCGATAGGTCACCCCTGCGGTCGCCTGAAACCGGGCGCGGAATACCGTATTCGATGTGAGGATTTGGAGGGTCACGGGCTGAAGGGTCTGGATGGATTCTCCCACCCAGGCGTCCAACGGCAGGGGAGACTCCAGCTCAACACCCACGTCTTGGAATGCAGTCCACCGCCACCAGATCGAGCCATTCGCTCCGGAAGGCATGGGCGGCTCGCTCGGCTCCAAGGAGGCGAATGGGACGGTCACGAATTTCTCCTCGTGAACGGTGACGGTCGCGGGATGGGAAAAGGAGTCGTAGGACGGAGCCGGTTCCCAAATCCGGAGACGACCCATGGAATTGGTCCCGGTCAACCGCATGGGGGTCCAGTCAAAATCCGTCGGGGGGACACCGATGGGCGCCAGTTGATCTAGTTGGATCCAAAGGGTTTCCCCTGCCGTGGCGTCAAAGTCGCATTGCACCCGGGTGGAGCGCTGAATGATGCTTTGAATGAAAGGCGGATCTCCAGGGTTTGTGGGCGGGTAGGTGCGGTTGATGTTCACACCGTTGGTGACGGATGCGATTCGATCCAATGAGTTCCAATCGGGTGTCGCGGTCCGGCTCCGATAAACGGCCAACAGCGGGATGTTATTTGGGAACCAGGCCTCGGCGGCGAAGCGCCCCGTGGTCGGCGGTTCCCAGCGGTACCACACGGATTGGCCACCCCGTTTCGCAGGCATCAGGAACCGATCCAGGAAGCCGTACGTATTCGGACCGAGCACCGGTTCGAGCCACGTGCCGAAAGCGGGTTCGCCTTTCTCAAGAGTCGCCCCGGCGAGAGAGGTAAACACCTCGGGTGACACTGCGGGGAGTGTCGCCGCGGACGCGAAGTGATCGTGCGCGGGAGCGTCAGCGGGCCTGAGGAATGCCTGGAGTGTGGTTTGGGTATCAAGTGCCAGGCCATCTAGGACCACGTAGTAGGTGGCTCCTGCCTGCACGGTGACCTCGGTGGCTCCGGCAATCTCCAAAGACCGGCCAGGCCCGGCGAGACGTTGGAGCCCCTGGAGCCCGCCAGTGGTTTGATAGACCACGGCACCGTAAAAGGCTGCTCCGGCTCCCACGTTGTCCGTATAGTTCTCGAACGTATCCTGTCCTAACCCGTTTTCCATCAGGAGGCCCAGGATTCCACTCGCGGGGGCCGTCCATTGGAACCAATAGGTGTGGCTATGTTCCGGGAGCAACACATGGATGGGCTCCCCGGGCTCGTGGCTGGCACGTCCCAGGACTCCCTGCCAGCTCCAAACCGGCCCTGAGACGGGGATGGCGTCCGCAAAGAAATCTCCCGGTATGGTTGCGGCGGCGGCAATGGCCGACGCGGCGGAAAGCATGGCGAAGAGCGCTGTGAAAGAACGGGCCATGGCGTCGAGAGATCGGGCTGCCGGAAATGAATGTTCACCGTTGCCGTTTGTCGAGCGCCGAATCGGTCCAATACCGCCTCTTTGATCCGGTGCGAGGACTATAAAGACGCATGGGTACAATTCAGGTCCCGTGAATCATTGTGGCCGTGGAGGACGTCGCGACACGGGACACACCCGTCGGGACAGACCCGTCTTGTGAAAACCAACCCAGTCGTCCACAGTTTCCTGGGTCGACCGGAAACCCAGCACCATGAAGTCACTTCTCCGATACGGCTCCCTGGCGTGGGTTCTTGGGATTCTGGTGTCTGCGGCGGTGGCGGATAGCGTGGTGGACACCACGTTTTCCTTGGACCCGGGAGTGCGCGGGCAGGTGGATTCCATCTGCCTCCGTCCGGAGGGAAAGATCCTGTTGGGAGGCAAGTTCAGGCTGGCGGATGAGTTGCGTTACGTCGTCGTGCAGTTGGACCCCGATGGGCGGCTGGATCCGGGATTCCAGCCGCTGCGAACCAGCCGGATCCTTGACGAATGGCAGCCCGTTGACCTCGCCCTTCCTTCCGACGGCTACGCCCTGCTGACCATTGGAGGATCCACACAGAGGATTTCCCCGGACGGACGCGACGTGCGGGCGTGGGGTACATTGGGGGCGGCTCCCAGTCCGCGGGAGGGTCTCCGCCCCCAGGTTGAGAACTTCAGTGTCGACCGTTTTCTGACTCCGTTGCCGGACGGAAAGGTGATGGCCTGGGGCGCCGACTATTGGACCTCGGGAACCGGCGGTTTCTCGCGAGGAGTTTTATATCGTATGTTTGCCGATGGCCGGTTGGACCCCGACTTCTCGGTTGCCGCGTCCCTGCTGTCGGATGGGAGTCAGGGAGGGGTGATGGATTTCTCCGTGGCCCGGAACGGAGATTATCTGGTGGCGCAGGACGCCTTGGATCCGGTCCTTCGCCTGTCCCCGGAAGGAGGGATCCAGTGGGGAGATTCCTCGTTGAGGGCGATCCGCGAGGGCTTTCTTCGGTCCGCGGGTTTCGTCCGCGAAACCATGACCGGCGACGTCCTGGTCGTGGGGAACTACAACTCGGGAATCCATCGGCTGTCCGCCCAAGGCCTGCCCGACGATCAGACTTTTGATCCGGCGTGGTATCAGAGGCGCACCAAGGCGAGTGTTTTGCTACGCGATGGACGGCTTCTGGATTCCGGGCCGTTTACCAACATTTTGGGTCTTTCCCGCCCCGGCCTGATTTGTCTCGCCGGTGACGGTTCCGTGGACCTGAGGTTTGACCCCGGGTTGGGAGTGGCGCCCGCGGCGGAGGTCCGCTGCATGACCGAGGATCCGCAAGGTCGGGTCCTGGTGGCGGGAAGTTTCACTGAGTTCGACGGCGTTCCGGCGGCGGGTTTGGTCCGCATTTTAACCCGGAATCCGGGCGTGGCCCCGGGGCCCACCAACCAATTTTACGCCCGCCTCCTCCGAATCTTCGCCCCGGAGTGTGGCGTCCCCCTGCGGGTTCGGGTGACCCGCGCCGGCGATTTGGAGGGGATGCATCAGGTGCCGGTCCGAACGGAATCCGGCACTGCGGTGGCTGGAGAGGATTTTTTGCCGCTGGACACCACCCTGGTCTTCGAACCTGGCGAACGCTTCAAGACCATCACCCTGAAGATGGTCGCCGATCAGGTGCCGGAACCGGACGAGAACTTCTTCCTCCACGTCGGCCCCGTGACTCCCGAAGCCGGAATTTCCGTTGGGGCAACCCTCGACGTGCCGATCCTGAGCCTGGATTGCGAGGTCAATTTTTCGACAAACCTGATGCAAATTGGCGAGGGATCTCTGGAATCCTCCGACCCGACTTTCTGGCTCAGCGTCCGATCCCCTTTTGGAACCACTGTGCACGTGAAGTCGAGAGACCTGTCCGCCGTGGCCGGGCGGGATTATCCGGCCTGGGACGTCCGGATGGGAGGCTCGATTGGTACCAGGTCGGTCGAGGCGTTGGACAACCCCACCGTGGACGGCGAGCGCTCCTTTCTCCTCGAATTCGTCGACGAGGGAGAAGGGTTTCACTTCGGATCCTATAGCAATGTGGTGGTGACCATCCGGGATGATGACACCCCGCTGGGTGCGGCGCGGTGGATTTCCGGCGGAGTGGACGCGGTGCAGGCCGTGCCGGGAGGTCGGTGGTTGCTTTCGGGGGCGTATGACCGGGTCGATGGCATTCCCCGCGCGGGCCTGGCCCGATTCGGAAGCGATGGACGCTTTGATCCCTCATTTCGACCTTCGGATTCACTTTCGGAGGCGTCACCGCGGGTGGCTGTGGATTCCCAGGGACGGGTGCTGGTGGCCGGAAGTTTTCCTCCGGCCCTGGATCCGGAAGGGTTCGGCGTGATCCGGCTTGGGACGGATGGCGAACTGGATCGCACCTTCCAGATTTCCAGTCGCGACCAACCGTTTCCCCAGTGTCACGGCGCATCGAACGTCATCCGCAATGTGTGGGTGGGACGGGACGATTCCCTAATGGTGTCCGGAATCCTGCCGCGATTTTCGAACTGCCGGACGCCCGCCCATGTCGTCCGGTTCTCGGCGGAAGGAGTGCGCACCGACTCATGGGTGCTTCCGAACGGGTATTGGGAATCCCCCGGCGTTTGGGACGAGGGAAGCGGCGGATGGATTCTCTGGGGGTACGGTGAGGTTGCCAGATTGGGGGTGGGAGGAGCGGTGGAGTTGATGTTCGAGTCCCAAAACCAAACCTGGGCCCGACATCCCTTGAACGGCGTGCTGTGGGCGAGGAGCAACTGGTGGGTCGAGTCCAACTCCGGGGATCTAATGCGAATTGGGCCTGCGGGGGTCGCCCGGCCTTTGACTATTCAGGTCCGCCACCGTGGGCAGGTGCTAAAGCCGATTCAGTGGTTCGCGTTTCTAAGACGTTCCGCAAACGAAGTTCTGGCATCGGCGACCTTTGTGCCCACCAACGAACCGTCCCAATCCGTCGTTCCATTGCTGTTGCGGTTGGATGCGGCGGGCAAGGTTCTCGGGTTTTCAGAAGTTCCCTCGACGGAGATTTCATGGACGCCCATCTCCCTCGCGGTGGGAGATCACGGTGAAATCGCCGGTCTCTCGGGCGCCTGGAAATGGAACCTGTGGAAAGGGGGACTTCAGTGGTGGCGCTTCCATCCCGACCTCACTCCCGTCGCCGATTTGATCCTCGAAGGCGCGTTGCCGGCGGATGCGGGCGGTGCGTTTCTCCGGCTCAAGGGACAGGCGCCCCAGGGCTACGCGATTGAAGTCTCGGACGATCTGCGAACCTGGCGTCCGGGATCCGAACATTCCGAAATCAACTGGGGGCAGACGTTTCTGGAACCCGGGGACGATCCGGCGGATGGGACACGGTTCTATCGCGTCCGGTTCTGATCCTTTGGGACAGGGACGTTGCCCAGCGTGAGCCAGCCTGGTCGAAGTGGCTGCGGGTCCGCGTTGGCGAAGCGGAGTGGCTTTCCGCCCGGGAGCGGATTGGGAATGCCGAGCAGCAGACGAATCTCACCCGGGGAGCGTTTCCCGAAATCGAGCGCTACAGATTGGGTGCTGGCGGTATGCGGGAGCAGCGCCTTCAGGACAAATGGCAACACCCCAATTGACTCGGATCCGGAAGAATCGATGGCCAGGACCTGGACCGACCAGTCGGCGTAGAACGGAGCGACACCGCGATTGGTGAGGGTGACGGAAACCTCGAGCGAACGCCCCTTCCAGGCCGCGGTCGCCTGCACCACCTGCAGTTCGTAGCCGAGACTCCGTGCGGCCGCGAGGGCGCGCTCCCGTGCGTCGGGGCTGAGTGGACGGGAGGTGCTGGAGTCCATCAACCAGGTGGCGTGGGTTTCGCGGACGCACTGGGCGAAATCCTGTCCTTCCCTGCATCCGTCCTTCGTCCACAAGCATGGCCAGAGTTCGGGTCGGATCTCGCCGCCGATGGCGGCCGTCTTCCAGCGCCCCATCGCAGTCGGGCCGGCCTTGCGAAGGGCGGCGAGATAGAACCAATCCTCATTCTTGCGGCCCGTATCCAGAGTGGCCCAGGCAAAGGAGTCGTCGTGATAGCCCATCCTTCGCTGGCTGTTGGGCGCGTGCGCGTGGTCGTCTTCGCCGGCCGGGTAGCGCAGCAGCACCGGAGTCCGTTTGAACGCGGCTTCATAGGCGTCCATGACCTCCGCCTGCACCGCTTTGGACGCGAACCATTCCGAATGGGGATAACAGTGCCACTCGCCCCAGGTGCCCAGCAGGCCCGCGGTGACGAACCCGAGGCGCGGATCGCCATCGTAGCGGGCGCCGAGTGCGGCGACGAAATTCGTCAACGCGGCCCGCAGGCGCGGATCCTCGTAATCCGGCGTGTGGTCGAGCGCGGGTGGGAACGGCTGCGTATTCGTGTTGGTCCACGCCCGCAGGGTCACGCCCGCTTGAATGAGATACTCCGGCACCCCACTCGGCTTGCGCGGATATTCCAGGTAGATGCGGAAGACGCTTTGGCACCCGTGCGCTGCGATCCCGTCGAGCAAACGTTCCAATGGCGCCCAGTTGAAGTGGGTCGGCCCCGTCATCACCGAGGCCAGCGGCAGATAGTCGAATTCCAGGGAGTGGGGGAACTCCCGCCCCTGGCCGGCATAGGGGACGAATCCCTTGAGCGGATTATCCGCCGGGCCGGGCGCGTAGGCAGGTCGAAAAACAAACGGTTCGGCTGCCGACACACCCGAATACGGCGGGAGGACGGAGCCCAAGACCGCCATAAGGAAAAGCAGAATGTACGAGGTCAGACCGGGAACACATGGACACCGGGGAGGAAGGCTCTTCATCTTAAAGTATTTGGGGTATTCAAGTTGGTGGGATCAACGAGAGCAGCGGCGTGGGACTGGGTATCTATCGTTGAACCCGTTGACCTCCAGACCTCACAGATTCTCTGTCCCTTTCGGAACGAGGCCCCGTCGTTTCGATACATTCTATCGTTCGAATGCGTGCGCCGCCTCACAACTTGCCTTGAGCATTTCCTTTGGTTTGGTCGTGTACCACCCTATTCTGACCGAGCCCAATGAAGTTCCGCCTTTTCTTGCTGTGGATGGCGCAGGGAATTGTATCTCTCTGCTGGGGTGGCGGCCTCATCAATTTAAACAACAACTTCACGCCGCCCGGGGGCACCCACAAAGCATTCGTCATGGGACAGGATAGACAGCCAATGCGGAAGTCATTGGGGCGGGTTGAGGTTCTGGATTCGACAGGAGCAATGATCCGTTCCGGCGGTTTTGGGGCCGACGGCCTTTTCTTTCTCGGAGTGACTGAAATTCCGGGAACGGTTCCCGGCGGTACGGGCACCATCATCCTCCGAATTTGGGACGTTTCTACCGGTGAGAGTTATGCCACGGCAGCCATTCGACAACAGGCACTTGTCTTCTTGGAGAATCTTGGCGGAGGGGCGTCCCCGCCGAGTTCGCTGGCCACCGGTTCAAACTTTTCCGGATTTCCGTGTCTCTGCCCAGACACCTGTTACTGCGACTCAGGGCTCGTGGACCCTTGGGCCGCGCTGGATGTCCTGGAATGGGACGGCGCCATGATGACCATCAGCGGTTCCAGTTCCCCGAACTCCTTCTGGGCGCTGGAGTGGTCGGAGGATCTACGCCGATGGGACCCGATTGGAGTGGTACAGCAGTCGGGAAGCTTACGGTGGGTCTTCCCCCAGCCGGCCCATGACGCGGGGTATTTCCGGATTGTGCACGATCAGTGACTTTGGGGGGCGCAAAGCCGACACTTGCGGCTCGGAGCTTAAGGCCGCGCGTCGGCGAGGGCTTCAGGGACGGGCCATCCATTGCTGAATTCGTCGATTTCCAGCCTGCCCGGATCTCCTGTTCCTTTGATGCCCCTCGCAGGACTGCATCGCGCGCCGGTTCTGTGATTCTACCTGACCTCGCAAGAACCATGGCGACGCGCCCGGGCATCGAATGAGTCGAGTCACCCGAGGGCGAGCGCCATCACTCCGATTGCGATAGGGCAGGTGCGCTGGGGACAGGACATCTATCGCTGAACCCGTTGATTTCCAAAACACACAGATGTCCTGTCCCTTTCGGAACAGTCCCTTTCGGAACAAGGCCCACGCCTCCCCCGTGGGATTCCCCCCACGTGGTGATGCGGAACAATTGGCCGAACGTATTGCCCATGTTCTGACGGAGAATGCCCCAGTCCGCCCGGCCTCACCGAGGGAGAAACCGGATGGGCCGCGACTCATTCAAAGGGCCCCTTTGGGCCGGAGGGTTCAAGGGGGAGTATTTGAGATCGACATCCTGAAGGTGAACACCAAGGAGCGGAGGCGGTGGTATTGGGATGGGATACCGGCAAGCCAAGCGTGTCTGGCAGCGGTACCGGCCCTAAGGAGATTGGGTGACAGGTTCAAAGTTTGCAGGCCAATCGACCCCGATCCCGCCGCCCTGTTCCGGGTGGGGCGAGGTTCCCACCGAGCCGTTCGCGTCGCGCCGAAGTGACGCATTCGAAATCCACCCACGCACGACACCGAGCTCCGATGGGGATAGGGTGACAGGTTCAGAGTTCAGACTTGCCCGGCCTACCGACACCGTCCCGGCAGGCTCGTTCCTGATGGGGAGAGGTTCCCGACGAACCGTCCGCGTCCCGTCGAAGGGACACCTCGGAAGTTCCCCCTCGCACCTCACCGCGGGAGCGTCTCCCCACCGCAGAGAGTGCATTGAGTATGGACTGTTTCGCTGCATGGGAGGAGCGTCGTTCCTCATGTACAACCGGTTGCGTGAACTCTGCCTCTCCGAGGTAAATCAGAAGGAATACCCGGGTTGGCCTTTCACCATGTTGTTCCATGGAGAGGAAATCGACCGGGAGATATTCCTGCTGGATCCGGTTCTCGAATATGGAGTCCTGGAACTCGGAAGGAACCGAGTTCGCGATGGGGATGTGTTCCGGTACCGTCATCTGAATGACTGGTTCCACTACCAGTTCTTCAACGGAATCAATTGTGTCGTGAACTCGGCCGAGGCGTACACGCTCCTTCCCCGTCTTTTGTGCCTGGAGAGGAACTTTCTGGATGCGATGCAGACCCGCACCATCCATTCCTACCTCGAACAGGAACTCGGGATCGTTGAATCAGATCACACGCTCAAAAGCATTCTGGACTCATTGCGGCAAATCCAGTCGATCTGCCGATCCCACCCCATCCTCGTTTGGGGGATGAAGATCGACGAAGGCGATGCCAAGGCCCACCAAGCCCATGTTGAGTCAGTGTCACAAGTTCCTTCGGACGTCGTCTTTGCGCTGCCGCACATTCGAAGGCTCAAGTATTCTTGGGACGCGGTGATGAAGGACGAGGAGAGGCAGTTGGGCGTGGCCGTTGCCCGGTATCATCGCTGGCAAAAGCAACAACGCCGTCTTCCGAAATGGCGCCGAACGTGATCACTGTCCTGTCCGCTGAATTGCCGTGTTGGTCGAGTCAGACTCCGGTGGATGTGGGCTGCCGCCGGCCAGTGAATTCGCTGCGCGAAAGACCGGCGAGAGATACCGGGGACAGCACCTCTATCGTCATCCCCTTGAATTTCCAACTCGCACCGATGTCTTGTCGCGTGGAGGCAAGTCTCAGAAGGAGATCGCTCATCGCTTCAGCGAGTTCAACGGGTGTCGCGAGAACGATGGCGATGTTTCCAAATCACGGATGATTCGATTCAACCCAGCGCCAGCGCCATCACTCCGATCGCGATGGCGACAGCTCCGAGGATTCGCGAGCGGCGAGCGCCCTCGCCAAGAAGGCTGCCGCCGAAGAGGGCGGCGAAGAGCATCGAAACTTCCCGGGCGGGGGCCACATGACTCAGGGGGGCCAGTTTCATGGCGAAGAGGACCGTGATGTAACTCGTGGGGCCGATCACGGCGATGGCGAGGGCCGCCTTCCAGTGCGACCGCCAGGCTGCGGCCATGCGCTCCGGATTGCGCAGGACCAGTGGGGCCAGGACCGGAATGCGGAGGACGTTGCCGACGTAATCCACAAGAATGGGTGAAATGAGCATCGTCTTGACCGCGTAGGCGTCCACGACGGTGTAGCTCGCGATGAACACGCCGGTCAGACCGCCCCAAATCAGTCCCAGGTGCAGGCGATGTCGGGCCTTGAGCCGAAGTTCGCAGGTGGGCAGGGCATCGATACCCGTCAGTTGCCGTACCACCGAAGGTCCGCCGGCGATCAGGAAGACGCCGAGAACGACGGAAAGCGCACCGGCGCCGCCGAGCAGGCTCAGCCGTTCACCCAGGACGAAGACGGCAGCCACCGAACTGAGGAGCGGTCCGCTCCCGCGCGCCAGGGGATAGACCACGGTCAGATCGGACACCGCATAGCCATGGAGCAGGCAGCGGAAATACAGCACGTGCAACAGGGCGCTGGCCGCCAGAACTCCCCATTCCCAGGCACCCCATCCGGACACGCCGCGTAGGCCCGCCCACACGGCCGCCGGAGCCCAAACGATCCCCACCCAGGTGGCACTCAGCAGGACAAATTCATTGCCCCCGCCGCCGCTGCGCTTGGCGATGAGGTTCCACGTGGCATGGCAGAGGGCGGCGGCCAGAACCAGGGCGAGGGCGAGAAGACTCATCCGAAGGAAGTAAAACCGGGCGGGAACTCATGGAGGCAATCGGGTCCGCGAGGAGGAATCCAGCACAGGGACCCCGGGCCTTCGTGGCCGCGTTCCGGAGGGAGTTTGGTGGGTTGGCAGGCCCCATTACAAAACCAGAATGGGACTGTGCCGGCGGGAGGTGGTCCTGAGTTTGAGTTGGGGAGGCGCGTTCGCGAGGGATTGGGACGGGCTTCCCTGGATGAATCCTGGACTTACAACGGTCGCTGCAGCCTGTCTCTTAGCAGTCCCCCGCCCATTCCCGATGTGGATCGTGGATTCCCGTGCCGTCGCCTTGCGGCGGGCGGTGACCTCGGGGCGGCGGGCGAACCTTTGGCCGCGGAACTGAAGGAGGAGACCCTGGTTTACGCTGGGCGACCCGGAAGAAGCTGTTCCTGCAGGTTCATCAGGTTTCCGAGGACCTGGGAGTACAATCGGGCCGCGTGCGAAAGCATCCAGCTGTGTCCGTTCCGTCGCCACAGGGCGAAATTCTCGTCCACGAACGCATTCCAATTGGCCCGATTTACGTGCACGCGCCCGAACGAAATGCTGGGGCCGTGGATCTGGGTCGTGTGCCACCAGCCCGTCGGGAACAAAATGGATTCGCCGGGTTCCACCCGTACCCGTGTCGCGACCGCTTTCCGGAAGTTGGGAAACTTTTCGAGGTCCGGTTCGAAAATGTTGACCTGGGACCGGAGCGGATTGTCCGGGAACGGGTACAGATAGGGGGTTTGGTCCGGGGGATAGAGGATGAACTCCTTGGTGCCGTGGAGTTGGGTGATCTGGGTGTCCAGCGCCAGGAGGTCCACATGCAGGTACGGGAAGCGGGAGCCGTATCCCCCCATGAACAGCTCGTAGGTCTGGGTTCCGCTGAGCAAGAAGCCGGGAAGGAGCGGATGTTTGATGCGGTCGGACCTTCCGAAGACAATGTCGGGCGAGAACTCCTCCAGCAGTTCCGGGAAGTAGTGTTCGACGTTGAGGTTGAAGGGGTAGGGTGCCGGATTCTCCGGCGTGGAGGTCTGGATCAATTCGGACACCTCCGCGACCGTGTAGTCCCGTCCGTCCACTCGCTTGGATAGATGACCATACTTTTTCCGGAGGTAGTCGGGGGTGATCTTCCCCATGCCGCGCCAATGCCGGGTCCCATCCTGGATGACGACGGGAAGCCGCCGCTCCACGTACCTGGACACCAGTTCCTCGTGGGAAAGGTTCGCCCGCTTGTCCACGGTGGGACCGGACTGAAGTTCAGCGATCATTCGTTGGAATAAGGGTAACCCTGGGAAGTTC
>JAEUHD010000381.1 GCA_016793645.1 Verrucomicrobiales bacterium | reverse complement strand
GAACCACCTCAATCAACCGCGCGAGTTGGTCCAGGCGGAGCCGGTTCTTGGCCTCTTCAGCTGAGCGTATGCGTGGAGAGAAACCCAAGGGACACCCGGGAATGCACGGGTCCGGTGTCCTGGTGCCATTGCGCGGGAATGGTCGGATCGGGCGGAACGTTTTCCTGGGAGCCTTGGCCTGCGGACTCGGAGTCGCGGCGCACGCGCAGCCGGTTCCGCGGCTGGTCTCGTCTCCCGTGACCTGGTTTCAGCGGGGGACGACCAACGAGGTGGTGTTGACGGGCGAGGCGTTGTCCGGAGTTCAGTCCATCTGGGTGACCGGGGAGGGCGTCTCGGTGTCCCCGGGGAACCTGCCGGCCCCGGCCGTGTCGCTGGAAGGTTCCGCGGGAGGACTCTCTGCGGCTCCGGAGGCGTCGAAGACGTTGCCCGTTCGCGTGGTCATCGTTCCCGGCGCACCGCTGGGGACTCGGGAACTTCGCGTCGCGGGGCCGGACGGTGTCTCGAATCCGCTGACCTTGAATATCAGTGATCTTCCCGAACGTTTGGAGCCGCCATCGGGAGCCCCCCCCTTGGCGCATCCGGTCGCGGTTTCCGGGATGATTGGCGCGGGTGCGGAGACGGATACCTTTCGCGTTGCCGCCCATGCGGGCGAACGGGTGATCGTCGATGTTCAGGCGAATCGCCTGGGATCGCCGCTGGATCCCACGCTGGTGATTCGGGATTCCTCGGGCAAGGAACTGGCCCGGAGCGAGGATGTCCATGGATTGGATCCGTTCCTTGAATTTGCCGTTCCGGCAGACGGGGAATATGCGGTCCAGATTTCGGATGCGCGCTATCAAGGGGGCGGCGACTACCGGTATCGAACCGTTGTGGGAGTGTTGCCCTATCTCGACTTCCTGTTTCCCTTCGGGGGCCGTCGGAGTGCCGTGGTGGACGTCGAGATGGAAGGGCTGAATCTGGAGGGAGCCGGCCGTATGACGCTTCAGGTCGCGCCGGACGCTCCCATGGGACGCCAGGACATCAGGGCTCATACGGCGCGCGGGCTTTCCAATCCCCAGCCCTTCGAGGCGGGAGACCTGCCCGAGGTTCGCGAGACTGAGCCCAACAATGTGGCCGACAAGGCGACGAGTTACACCGCCCCACTGGTGATCAACGGCAAGTTGGCCGACGCCGGCGATGTGGATGTCTTCAAGATCGTGAGCGCTTCGGATCAGAAGTTGGCGATCGAAGTCAAGGCCCGTCGATTCGGTTCCCCATTGGACGCCTTTCTGACCCTGATGGATGACCAGGGAAAGGTCCTTCAACGCAATGACGACGCTTCCGGACCCGACGCCCGGATCGAATTCGATGCCAAGAAGGATGCGACCTATCTGATTTCGCTTCGCGACCTCACGGATCGGGGAGGAGCCCGATTCGGATACCGGATGTCCGTGCAATCTCCGGATCGAACCCCGGACTTCACCGTGCGGTCTTCCGCGTCCCGCATTCGGGTGCCCCGGAGCGGGCAGGTCGCGGTGCGGTGTGAGGTGGATCGTCGCAACGGATTCGACGGCATCGTCCGGGTCGTGGCGGATTCGCTTCCGACCGGTGTTTCGGCGGGGCCGCTGACGCTCGGGGGTGGCTCTGGATTCGGGTGGCTCGTCCTTTCGACGTCCGAAGAAGCCCCACTTGGAAACGTACCCTTGCGGTTGACCGCCATCGGGGAACGCGAGGGCCGGGCCGTGACGCACCCGGTGTCATTGCCGGAATCGGGATGGCTGACGATTTTGCCGTCCGCTCCGTTTTCGGTGGCGGTGGCTCCGGCCGCGGTGATGGCGGAGCAAAATGGGGCGGTGGAACTCGACGTCAGCGTGGTGCGTCGCGCGGGATTCGACGGGTCTGTGCGGGTTCTGGCGGAGGACCTGCCCGGAGTTGCGATCCCGGCGGTGACCATTCCTCCGGACCAATCGCGGGCACGAGTGGCACTGCGTCCGAACTACAATGCGGAAGTGGGGTTGCGGCCGGTCATGATTCGTGCGGAGTCCGGGGAAGGTGCGCAGATCCGGTCCACGCACGCGCCGGCACCGGTTTCCCTGACGACCCAAGGCATTCCCATGTTCCTGACGGCCATGCTACCGGGGTCGCCCTTTTTCCGGACGGATTCCTTCCGCCTGTCGGCGGTGGCCTTGCCGACGAATTCGGCGTCTGCGGCCAACGTGACCGAGTTTGTGGTCAAGGTGGACCGGCGCGGCCTGGCCGGGGAAATTGCCCTCTCCCTGGTGGATCTTCCGCCCGGCGTGACTGCGGTCGTGGCGGCGATCCCGTCCGACAAAAATGAAGCGACGATCCGGTTGACCGTTTCGGATGCCGCGGAGGCGGGTAAGGAGTTCAAGTTTGCCGTGGTGGCCACCGCCTCGCACAACGACCGTCTTTGGCGTCAGAAAACCCAACCCATCACGCTCTACGTTTCAGCGCCGGAGAAGCAGACCGCGTCCGCCGCCTCCGCTGTCCCGGGGAAGTAACAGTGCAGGTTTCTGGTGTAGGAGTCTTGGCGTCCGGGGGGTATGAAAATCGTCCAGCCCAGTCGAACGGAGTTGGGCTCGCGGTGGGTGGGTGAACTCCGCGCAAGGGTCCAGGCATTTTATGGTGATCCAAGGAAAGAGATCGGCGCGGTTGGTTTTCGGGATTGGGGGCCTCCTGGTCGTGGACCTTCATCGCCCCTTCCTCGGCCATGGTTTGTTTTGTCGTCAGTTTTGGCGATCCACGTACCGGTCGGAGGATCCCCACTTTTGGTGCCAGGATATTCTCGAGGACCCCAACGACCGGGGGCACGACGCCGTGCGACGTCTGTTTCTGGCGAGGATGTCGGAAATCCTGCCGGCTTCGCTCGCGGGTGGATCTCCTGGAAACTGATCCCAGACTTGCTTTCGCGGTTGGGGGCGGTGGCGATGGGAACCCTGGCTTCCCATTGGCTTCATTGACGTTCTGCGTTGAGGGGAGTAGGTGAGCACCGTACTCAACACAACCTCTACCCCTTGCCCATGTTTTCCCGTCGTTGGAATTCCCTCCTCCTGTCGGGTGGGTCGCTCCTCAGTGTCCTTTCCGTCTTGGCGGCTCCCGACAACGATGGGTTCGCGTCCGCCCGTGTTCTGCCCGCGTTCCTGCCGGTGACCGCGGTGGGTGGAAACGTGTCAGCCAGCAATGAGACGGGGGAACCGCGGCCGGAGAAGAGCGCACGGACGGTCTGGTGGAACTGGACCCCGTCGTCTTCCGGTTGGGTGCGGATCTTCACCCAGGGTGCGGACATTGACACGGTATTGGCGGCCTATACGGGCTCATCGCTGGCTGGGTTGAACCGGCAGGCGTTCAATGACGACGTGGGCGCTGCCGAGGGGGAGGTCGGACCCAGCGAGTTGGTTCTCCGGGTCACTGCGGGGGAAACCTACCACTTCCAGGTCGGAGGTTACGCGGGATGGGAGGGGACGTTTTCGCTCCGCCTTCAATCGGTGGCAGCGCCACCCCAACTGACGGACCTCAGTTTCACGCCTCCGGTGGTGGATGTTTCCGGTCAACCGGCCAACGCAACCTTCGACCTTCACGTGACCCATCCGGGTGGATTCCGCCAGGGGGTTCTCTCCCTATTCCGTCCCGATGGCCGCCAGGAGGATCAGGTCGCGTTCCTCGCCGGCCAACGGATTTCCGGCGATGCCAAGTCAGGCACCTATCGGGTCACGGCGACCGTGGCTCAGCGCGTCCTGCCTGGCCCCTATTCGTTGCGGATCCGACTCGATGGTGCCGACGGACGCCGCGCCATCTACGGGGAACGCACTCCATTTCCCACTCAGCTCTCCTCAACGATTCCCGTCGTCAACACGGGCGTCGTTGACGCCGAACCACCCCAATTGGCCTCGTTCACGGTCACTCCCGCCATCCTGGACGTGACCCTGGCTTCTCAGACGGTCACGTTGACGCCGCGCCTCGTGGATTCCGTTTCCGGCGTTCCGGATTTCAGCAGCCGGTTGGAAGTGCGCGATCCCGCCGGGGAATCCTTGTCCGGGGACAGCCATATCCTCAGCCGACGCAATCGGGTCCAAGGCGATGGATTCGACGGGATCTACAGCATCCAACTCACCATTCCTGCCGGTGCGCCACCGGGTGAGTATCCCATTCGGTTCCAGGTGGTGGACGCCTTGGGCAATGATGTGGTTTATGGACCGGATGCCGACGCCGGAGAGGTTTCAATGCCCATCGGGTTGCCGGTGGCCTTCACGGTTATCAACACCGGCACCGTGGATACCCAGGCTCCCGTTCTTACCGGCGCCACGGTCAGTCCCGGCACGGTCAACGTGGCCAAGTTCGAATCGCTCAACCTCTCCCTTGCCGTCCAGGACGCCCAAAGCGGTGTCGCGTCGGTGGAACTTGCGGGAGCCGTCTTTGGTCTGCGTCCGGTTGTCGGCGGCCCCGTGGTCCCCGTATCGATGAGCCTCAGCGCGAATGGTGGAACGTCGCGCGATGGAACCTGGCAGGGATCGACGTCGCTTCCGGAAACGCTGGCTGCGGGGGACTATCTCGTTGTGGGAATTCAACTCACGGACGCCTTGGACAACGTCATCACCTACGGACCCGCCGCGCTCGGCCTGACTCCCTATCCTGCCGGTATTAATCCCGTGGTGACCATCGTCACTCAGCCGGGAGATGGTCCGTATCTTCTCTGGCTTAAAAACCATCCTGAGCTGAAGGGGGCGGATGCCCGCCCCGAAGCCGATCCCGACGGTGACCGGCTCTCGAACCTGGCGGAACTCGCCTTGGGGACGCATCCCGGGATTCCGACGTTTCCCGGGAGCCTGGATCCCCATGCGGCCAACGCACCGATCGTCCGCCGGAGCGGGAATCGCCTTTATCTCGATTATACCCTGGTCAGGGAGAACCTGGGAACTGGCCCCAACGCCATCACCGCCGATCCCGAGCAGTCCACGGACCTCAAGTCGTGGTCCGGGGCCCAGCAATTCATTCTGGGAGGGGGCGCGTACAGCGCTTTCACGACAATCGGCGGTGATCCCTTCCAATTCCTCCGCCTTTACGTGGTGGATCCCACCCACTTTGATGGCCCCTGAACTGCGGCCGTCGTGAACGGAGCCGCATCGAATGTTCGGGAGTCTCTGTAGGATTGACTCCATCGCCTCGGGTGCGTCAGAAACTTCTACGCGTGGATGGTCCGATTGAATCGCCCCGGACTCGTCCTGCCTCAGGAGTTGATTGCATGGAACGTCGAGACTTTATCAAGGAAACCGCAGGTGGCTTGGCTCTTTGGGTCGGACTGTCCGGGCGGACAGAGGCAGCTGAGAACGTGTCAAAGCCGGCGAAGGTGAGTATGCCCTCGCTCACCTCCGTGAAAGGCGTCCAGTATCCGGGCGGCACCTTGCGGGAGTTGACCGCTGCCGACTTCCCGGCCATTCCCAACATGGCCTCCTCCCTGATCGATCTCGAGCCGGGCGGGCTGCGCGGGCTTCACTGGCACAACACCGCAGGCGAGATTGGCTTCGTGGTGAAGGGGCAGGCATTGCTGACCGTGGTCGACTGGAACAACAACGCCGAGGTCACCACGCTGCAGGAGGGCGATATCTACTCCGTTCCCGTTGGCCTTGGGGCACAGTCTTGCGTGTTTGGGAACTGAAGCCTGCCGGTTGGTTGCGGTCTATGACGACGGCAGCACGGTTGAATCGAATGCCTTCAACGCCACCGATTGGATCCAGGCGGAGCCGGGAAACATTCTCAGCGCCATCTTGGACCTTCCCGGCGAACATCTGCAGCGGAGTGCCGCCAAAGTTCCGTTGATCGCCAGGAGTTCCCCGCTGCTGGTGGCCCCAACCAAGACCCATGGGTTGGCCACACGTTCCGCCCAGTCGTTCCGATTCCCGCTGACCCAGATGCCCCCGGTCACCAGTTCGGGGGGGACCTTTGTCCAGGCCTCCCGGCAGGACTTCCCGATGTCCCTGACCATGATTGCCTCGCTGACCATTCTCAAGCCGCGTGGCGTCCGCGAGCCTCATTGGCATCCCAATGCCGACGAGTGGGATTTTGTCATCAGCGGACGGGCTCGCATCACCCTGTTCGAGGGGGCCAAGAAGTCCGGATCCGTCGAAGTAGGCCCGGGCGACATCGGCTACCTCAAACGGAATGCCGCCCACGCCGTTGAGACGATCGGCGACGAGCCATTTCGGCTGTTCAGTGTCTTCAACGCGGATACCTTTCAGGCAATTGGGGTATCGGGTCTGCTCATCGGCACCCCGGATGAGATCCTGGTGCGCAATCTGGGATTGAGTGAGGCCGATGTCACCCGGATCACCCGCGAAAAGAAATTCATTACGGGTACATAGCCTGATTTCCCCCGGGAGGGGGTGCTGCCGGCGCTGATTGGAGGCCTTGATACTCCGTTGGGCACAGAGCGCCCGCCTATTTGCCAGGCACCGGAACTGGTCCGCCAAGGACTTCGCAGCTCCCGCCCACCGCTCCCCACTCTTACCGGATCCATCCTCATTACTCCACCACCACCCATCCGAAAGAGTGTGACGGGCTACACTCACTGATGGGGAGAAGGACTGAGTGACAGGTTCAAAGACAGGGCTACAGGTCCGTGGTGATTCCCCTGGTCGAGTTCGTCGGCTCGGCTACCCAAATATGGTGACAGGTTCAGGGTTGTGATGGGGCGGTGGGCGTTGCTGAATCTACGCGATTCATCCCATGCGCATGTCCCGACTCAAGGCGTCTGCGGAGCAGTCCGCCGTGTACCACTGCATCTCCCGCGT
>JAEUHD010000372.1 GCA_016793645.1 Verrucomicrobiales bacterium | reverse complement strand
TCGCGGGAGTTCGTGAACGAGGTGTTCGTGCAGCACCGGGAGAAGTTCGGTCCGCGGCGCCAGGACGGGGCGCGCCGGATCCGGGGTGTCCCGCTCCCGGACTTTCGCGTCCTGCGCGATTTGCGGGTCAGGGCGGTGGGGATCCAGTAGGAATGCGAAGATCGGAATCAACCCCACGTTCCGAATGGCGATTACAGCCCTGAAACACCGACTGCTCCGCCCTACTTCTTCGCCTCAGGCGTTACGACATTCTGCGCGGCGGGAATACCATAGCGCTTCAGCACCCGCTGCGTTGCGGAGTTCAATCCACCGGCGTCCAGAAGCATCCGCTGCAGGGAATCTCCGGGCATGAACTCGATTCGCTGTACGCCGTCCTTGGGTTGTTGAAGCGCCTCGGTCAGTTCGGATAGCGAGGAGATGGTCTTCCCGTTGACCTTGTCCACGACGAGAAACCGGACGTCCTGATATCCAACGTTGATCGGATCGGGAAGGATGCTGCTGAGCATCACGAGGCTCGGGCGAGCGGCGGATGGGTGTTCGTTTTGGTAAAACTGGAGCCGGAACGGCGCCCGCCGCCGCCAGTCGTCTCCCCAAGCGCGAAGGAAGGATTGTTCCAAGGGCTGAAATACGAGCCCTCCCGCGACGACGTATTCGGGGTCATGTCCAAAAGACTGCTGGGGTACGAGTTCGTCGGCGTAAGTAGCGGGTGGAAGCGTGTATTGGACTGTCTTCTCCGCGCCGTCCCTCCAGATCTTCATCGGAATGGTGTCGCCGGCAAAGCGCGTGCGCGTGGCGAGATTCTCCAGCATGAGGTGACCATAGTCGGGGTCCTCGTAGTCCCCTTCGACGTCAATGGGGAATCCGTCCACTTCCAGGATCAGGTCGCGCGCCTTCAACACAGATTCCTTTCCGGGGCGATCCAGCACTTCGGTGACAACCGCTCCCCTTTCCGGTCCCTTCAACTTCAGAAACTCGAGCGTCGCCGGATTCTCTCCGGGCCCCCAGGTGAAGTCGAAATAGCCGAGCCCCCGGTAGTTTCCGGCGCGCTGTGCCTCGAGGACGCGACGAATAAAGGACGAAGGAATCACCTGGCAGGTGTTGCCACTCTTGGTGGACGTCAGGCCCACCATTTCCCCGTTGAGCGTCACGGCTTCGGCCCAGCCCAGTCCGCCCAACTCGGTATTCACCTCGAGCGTGAGTCGTGGCGCGAAACTGAGGATCCCTTCGCGCACGCTGAATTTGCTGAATTCCACCCGCCGGCTTTCGAGGTTGCCGTCACGCCAGCGGAGGAGATTGAAGTCGGGCGCCGCCGGGATGACTTCCGCGAGTTCAGCCGGACGAAGACCTTCCCAGAACAACTCGTCCCTGGTGGTCACCAGGGCGAGGTTTGCGTGGGGATCCATCCATTTCACCTGGGCGTCGTACCACTTTCCACGGCCTCCCCGCTGAAGACGGACCAGGGTGGCCCCGGGAAGGTGTTGCGCTGTTGTCAGAACCTCGTGACCCGGTTGGACCACCGCTCCCTTACGAATCGTGCGGGTTGGTTTGTTCCAAGGCTGTGAATAGTCGTAGTCCTTGTAAGTGACCTCAAGGGTCACATAGGACTTCTCCCAGGCGCGAGCGTCCGCCGCCTGCGCGGGTGCGAATCCTGAAAGAAATACGGCGGCGAAGAGAACGGGGAAGAGGACGTGTTTCATAGGCGTCGGTCGCTGGGGATTCCGTAGGTGGACAGGATTTCCGAGTTCGCGGCTGCAGCCTTCTCGCGGTCCAGGCACTCGAATCCACCCCGGCCCAGGAACTCGATGACGTCCTGTCCTTCCGTGTTCTTCTCCAGGGCACGGACGACATCCTCAAGTCGTTCAATTTTCACGCCGTTGATTTTGTCGACGATGGCCCGGGCGCGGACGCCGAGGTCTGCATTGACCGGATGGGCAAGCGTGGAAGCCAACACGATCGGCTCAGGGCGGGCTTTGGAGGGGTCCTCACTGCGCCGGTAATAGAGCTCGTAGACAAGGCCCGCAGTCGCGGTGTCACTGGATTCGCGTCCCAGGGTGCGCAGATAATCGGCACTCAGGGGCGTGAAGACCAGTCCTCCATGGACGAGGTACCGCGGGGGGGAGTCATATTGGTTTCCGGCCAGACGGTCGAGGTCGTAGACGTTCACCGGCAGGTCCACTTCCATAGGGGCGCGGTTGCGGAGAATCTTCAATTTCACCGACTCGCCACTCTGGGGTGTTTGAAACGCGACCGATACCGGCATCCGGTTTTCCTGATAGACCACCGTTCCATCGCTTCCGACGGGGAGTCCGCCTGCGTCCAGCAGCACGTCGTCGGGTTTAAGGCGGGATTCGGCCGCGGTGCCCGGGAGGATCCCGTCGATTCGAGCACCGAGGGAATCGTTGGTCACTCCGAGGAAGGACCGGTAGGCCGGATTTTGCAGCGGGACGAGCCGGATCCCCGCCATTGGAAATCCGTCGTAATGACTGTCATTCACGTCCTTCAGGAAATGCTGGATCACTTCGGGAGGGATGAAGAAGCCGGCGTTCTCCAGCCCGGGGATGCCCTGAAAGGCCACGCCCACCACCTTGTCGTCCTGAATGACCGGTCCGCCGCTGTTGCCGGGATTGATGGCGGCGTCGGTCTGGACCGCGAGAAGGGAACGGTGGCCGGGATGCGAATACGGCTGGATTTCAATCCGGGAGACCACGCCCCGGGTGTAGGAGATCTGTTCGCCTCCCGCCGGATAGCCGTAGCTGACCACGGTGGATCTTACGGCGGGGAGCGGTCCGAATTCGAGCGGTTCAATCCCTTCAAAGAAGGAGGGATCCTCGACTTCGAGAATGGCGAGGTCGCAGTCGTGTCCCACGAAGGCAACCCGGGCCTGGAAGGGGCGTGGGTCCTGAAACCGGCGCACGAGGATCTGCTTGGCCCAGGCAATCACGTGGGCGTTGGTCATGATCCGGCGTCCACGGATCACGAACCCGGATCCACCGGATCTTCGGACGGAATCGTATCGCCAGGGAGCGTCATAGATCGGTGTCTGGCTGAAGGTCAGGATCTGAACCACCGACCGTTCCGGGGAACCGGCGAGCGCCGCGGGGGCGGACATCATCAGGATGATCGCGGCCAGGACTCTCCATGCCAGGGAAACCCGGGGGCACCTGGGGTTGGCCTCCGGACGGGTTTGAAGCGACATGCGCGGGAAAGTGTTGTCGCGAACCCAGCGGGTCAAGCTTGACGGGAGGATGAAGCGGGGAGGACCGGATTGGCGGCGGTGGATGCCGGAAGGCGCCACCTCCGACAATCCCGAATCGGTGTGGGTTCCCTGTAGATCCCGCTGGTCCTCAGGAGGGAGCCCCACTAGCTTGGCTGAACCATGAACTCGGGTGCATTTCGGAGTTGGTTGGGAATCTGCCTGCTCGCGTGGGCGCTTTCGGATGTGGGGACCGGCCGGATCGAGGCTGCTGCGGCCCCTCAGATCCAGTCGTCAACGCCTGCGGATGGGGCGACGGACGTTCCCGTGTCCACGCCCCTGATCCTCGTTTTCGACCGGGACATGGACACGCTTCTGCCTGCGCAGACAGCACTCGGAAACCTTTCCATTCAACCGGCGAATCTGGGGGCGCAGTTGATGGGGAGTTGGGGTGCCGACAAGCGCACGATGACCATTCAGTTATTCTTCGGAACGTGGCCACTGAACGCGACCATCGTTTGGACGCTGAATCCGTCGGGGGTGAACTCCTTCCTGCAGATCAAGGCGGCGGACGGTACACCACTTCCAACGGTGTCGGGTTCCTTTTCCACGGGCGTCGGCGCTCTCGCGCTGGGATCCGTTTTCCCGCCGGACGGTGATGAGTCGGTGCCGACGAATGCCACCGTGACCTTCCGGTTCAACCAACCGATGAAGACGATCCCCCTTCCCGGAGGAACACCTCCGGCTGTCCGGTGGACTGGGACTGGACTCGACGCGGCGAAGTTTCAATACACTTGGAGTGCCGATGCGCGTTCGCTCTCCGTTGTTTATAGCGGCGGGTTCCCGCTGAATTCTTTGATCGGCTGGGAATTGAATCCGGCCGGGGCGCCGACGATTCTCGAAAGCCAGTCGGGGAAGGCCCTCCCCTCGTCCACCTATTCGGGTACGTTCCATACGGCGGCATCGGGGGCGTGCGTGGTCGAGAACCCGTTTGCCGGGTGGGGCGGTTACGGAATCAACAAGCGGTCAAATTTCACACAGACGTCCGCCGCGGACCCTGTGGAATCCGGGGAGAGTGGGGCCTTCGTGTTTTCGGCGGTCGTGGAATCCCCGCCCCTCGGAACTCCTGTGGTCGGCGGATCCGTCACCCGGCCGGACAATTCCAGTGAAGCGCTCGTCCCGTCCGGCTTCTTCTCCTTTTATGAGACCGCCGCGTCGGAGGCGGAACTGGACGCTTTGGATCCGGCCGGAACCTACTCGCTGCGATTCACCCAGACGGGTGTGCCGGAATGGGTGATCCCCATGAATCTCAAGGCATCTGACACGCCGCCGATCCCCAAGATCGTGAATTTCACCGAAGCTCAGTCCGTGAATCCGGCCCAGGATTTCACCCTCCGATGGACTTCATTTTCCAATGGGGCCGAGGGCGACCTGATCCATGTCCTTCTCTACTCCGATCAGGGGGATGTTGTCTTCCAGGCTCCGGAGTTTTGCATCCCGATCCCCTTGAAGCCCACCGACACATCGGTCGTTGTCCCGGCAGGAACTCTCTCCGGCAACCGCACCTACAATGCCGAACTGCTTTTTGGGAAATCCTTCTACTCGTCCACCAACACGGTGCCGAAAATGTATGGATACGCCTACCGGCTGCGTTCAACCAGCTTCACGGTTTCCACCGGTGGCGGAACGACGCCCACGGACCCGGCGGTCCTGTCCGGTGCCCGAATACTGCCGGACGGAACGGCAGCCTTTGACCTTCGGGGTACCCCCGGAAAGACCTACTCGATCTTGAAGGCGGATCGACTGGACGCCGCTTCATGGCCGGAGGTTGGAACCGTCCAGACGGACGTCGGGGGGGCAGGCGTCTACCAGACGTCCCAGGCCCTGGGAACCGCACCCCAGTTCTACCGGGCGACACCCCGGTAATTGCTTCAGCCGCGGACCACCTACCAGAGTCGATCCGTGACTCCGTAGGCGAAGGCGTAGGATGCGAAGATGAGGCCGCCGCCAATCAGGCCGGCGAGGAATGTCCTGCCGGCTTCAAGCCTTCTCACCCAGTCCACGAGCAGGGCGATGCCGCCCGCGATGAAGAACTCCCCGAGGATGATGTAGTAGGGGGTCCCGGACAGCATTCGGCAGTTGGAGTACTCCCACCAATGGATCCGGCGGGCCATTTCCTCGTAGTAGGGAATGTTGACCGCTCCGAGGAGGGCGGTCAGCAGCACCCCCCAGCCCGGACGCCAACGACGGAGGCGCTCCCCCATTACGGCAAATTGGACTGCAACGACGAGCCAAGCCAGGGGCATCCAAACAGGGGACCTCCATAGCATGGGTCCCCCGCCAGACGAGTAGTCGAGGGTTCGAGTCCCGTCGACCAGCCACGCGTCCGCGGCGAGTTCCGTCATTCCCAGTACGAGGCCGAATCCAAGGAGATGTTTGAGGAACCGATCCCGACGACGGATGGCGAATCCGCCGAGGAGGAGCAGGTCGAATCCGTTGAGGGCAAGCCCGGTTTTCCAGTCCGATCCGGAATAGCGGGTCAGGGCCGCCACCACGCCCACGTTGAGGACGATGGTGAGGAGGGTCAGCCGAAACCGAAGCGGGTCGAGATCCAGAGGTGCAGGGGGTGCTTGCAGGGAGCGTGGGCGCGGGATGTGCGGAGCGGATGCAGTGTTCATGGCTTCGGAGATGGACCGATCCGGAAGAGTCAACGATTCCGATCTGGATCCGGATGCATTCCGGTTTCCCGGCGACCTCGGTTCCCGGCAGACTGTCCGCATGCAACAGGTGCTTTTGGGGAAATCCAAGCTGCGGGTGTCGAGGATGGGTTACGGATGCTGGCGGTTGGCGGGATCAGAGGGACAGCCCCCTCCGGCCGACGCCGAGGCGGTGGGAATCCGGGCCGTTTTGGCCGCGGTGGATGCGGGGTACACTCTGTTTGATCTCGCCGACATCTATGGGGGCGGGAGATGCGAGGAGATCTTTGGTTCGGCCCTACGGCAGCGACCGGGACTGCGCAACCAGATCGTCGTGGCGAGCAAGTGCGGCATCCGGAAGGGAGGGGCTCCGGGGACGGGTTCTCCGTACCGGTACGACTCCAGCGGCGACTACATCGTCGAATCCGTGGAGGGCTCCCTGCGGCGCCTGGGAATTGAGACGCTGGATTTGCTGATGATCCACCGTCCTGACTATCTGATGAATCCGGGCGAAGTGGCGGGGGCATTTGCCCGACTCCGGGATGCGGGGAAGGTGCGCGAGTTTGGCGTGAGCAACTTCCGTCCCACCCAGTGGCGGATGCTCCAGAGGGCGTGTCCATTTCCACTGGTGGTGAATCAGATCGAGATCAGCCTCCGGCGGTTGGACGCCCTGGAGGATGGCACGCTCGACGACCTGATGGCTGAGGGGGTGATCCCAATGGCGTGGAGTCCGCTCGCGCGGGGGGCTCTGGTGGACGCCGGGGGGGCGGAGTTGGACAGTCCGGACGTCGCGCGTCGGGCGGCCCTGGGGGACTGTCTGGGAGACATCGCCCGGGCCCGGGGAGTCTCGCGGGCCGCGGTGGCGCTGGGGTGGTTGCTGCAGCATCCTGCTGGGATTATTCCGGTCATTGGATCGGTCCGCCCTGAGCGGATCCAGGATGCGATCACGGCGGACTCCCTCCCGTTGAGTCGGGAGGAATGGTATCGGCTGATCGCTGCTGCCCGGGGCGCCCGGTTGCCGTAGGCGCCTCCAGGAAGGCTTGGGAGCATTCCGTGGGGGCGTTCGACGCTACCGCCTCGTCTGGATGCCGTGGAATTGTCCGCTGGGAATGGGGGAGGAAGCCCCTATCCCGCCCGCGGGGAAGGGTGTGCGAGGTCGGGATTCTGATCGGGGGGCCCGTGGGTGGAACGAAGGCGTCATCGGTGTTTCCTGCCGCCGGCGCGGCCGCGGCATCGCTTTTCTCCGGTCCAAGCCGGTTTTCATTGAATTCGCGGTTGCAGGGGGCTCCCGGCCGCCGTACCTAGAGGGCATGGATTCTCTGGTGGTGGGACTCCTGGTTTCGCTGGCATCCGTGTTATG
>JAEUHD010000371.1 GCA_016793645.1 Verrucomicrobiales bacterium | reverse complement strand
GCGAGATTTCCGCCCCAACCCACGGCTTACGCCGTGGGCTACCATCTTTCGCCGCTCCGCGGCTGGATGTCGTCGCGTGGTCACCCTATTGAGCGAGGATCAATAGAAACCGCAGCCATGCCGACGACCAGGATGCCTTTGTCCGCCCCTCCGGGGCTGTGAGGAATTCCCGCCCCAACCCATGGCTTATGCCCTGGGCTGCTGTCTTTCGCCGCACCGCGGCTGGAGGTCGTCGTGCGGTCACCCTATTGAGCGGGGATCCATAAAGGCACCGAAGTCCTGATCGGGAAGCATGGCGATGCCGTGGCGCCCACATCCGTGTCATCAATCCCACTTGGAACTCGCCCATCCTCGGCGCAGCATGCACGCCGTGGCTGAACCCCGGAGGAAACTCGGCATTCTCATCTCGGCGGGTCCGGAATCCCCGTCCTTTGGGCACGGCGTCCGGCTCGCAGGCGCGGCGCTCGCGGCAAACTGCGACGTCTATCTCTACTGCATCGACGACGCCGTCCCCGGGGTCGCCCGCCCCGACCTCCAGGATCTGCGAGGCCGGGGCCTCAAACTGTACGCGTGCGCCTACGGTGCCCATCGGAGGGACGTACCCGTGGACGATCGCGCCGCCTTCGCCGGCCTGACCGTGGTCAGTGACCTGATCGCCGGCACCGACCGCTTCATCAGCTTCAACTGATTTCCAGCGCATGTCCCCCACCGTTCTTCTGCTGGTCACCTCGGATCCCAGGACCAGCCCGCGCCCCGCCGAGGCCATCCGCATCGCCGCCGGGGTCGGCACCTGGAAGAAGGCCACGGTCCTCCTGTACCTCCATGGTCCGGCGGTCCTGTCCCTTTCCGAATTTGCCGATGAACTTGTGGATGAGGACAACTTCAACCGGTACCTGCCCATCCTGCGAGACCTCGGACATCCCGTGCATGTGGAGGAGGGCTCGTCGTACCTCGCCGAGTTGGGGGAAACCCCGGTTCCCTACCAGCAGACCGGCACCACCGCCCTCGCCACCCTCCTCGGGAACGCCACCGCCATCCTCCGCTTCTAGCCATGTCCCGGCAACTGCACGTCCTGACCACACCTCCCGACGAATTCACCCGGACCCTCCTCGCCGCCCTGGAGACGTCGGCGTCCGTGGAAATCACCGTTGCCGATCTGACGGTGGAAAACCCGGATTACGACCGGCTGGTGCATCAGATTTTCGAGTCGGACTCCATCGCCACCTGGTGACACCGGTCCGGACGGAAGCTTGCCGACCTTCGCAACGCCCTGCATGGTCAGGCTCCGTGAAGGCCGGTACACGTTCTGCCCTCCTCCTCGCAGCCCTTGTCGCTTCGGGCTGCGCCTCCCACTTCGCCAACCTCACCCCAAGATCCGCGGCGCCGATGCGGACGGATGTGTACCACTTCGAGGTTCAGTGGGACACGTCCCGTCGCGGGGCCAACAATCCCAACGTGAAGGCCTACGTGATGATCGAGGAGTCCCTGTTCCCGTTGACGCGGATTCCGGGCACCCCGGACCGCTGGGAAGGAGACGTTCCCGTGCCACCCGGGAAGTCCGTGATCTCCTACCGGTACAAGTTCGAATACACCTATCCGACCTTCACGCAGCCGGCGTCCCAGAGCGACCTTTCACAGGCCTACCTCCTCGAACTCCGCGGCGGTCCCGCCCCGGGAGTTCCCGCCCAGAAGTAGCCCCGGGGTCCTCCCGCAGGCGCGCCCACGCCGTCCGCATGGAGGGAAACGCCAACCGCCCGGCGTCCACCTCCGAGGGATCAAACCATCCCACCTCCCGGACGTCGTCCAAGGCCGCGGCCGTTCCAGGGGACCGGACCCGGGCGGTGAAGAAGAGGTCCACGACGGGATAGGTGACTCCGCGGTACCGGTAGCGATTGACGGAGGAACACAGAAACCGCACCGACGCGGCGGAGACCCCCACCTCCTCCCGGAGTTCCCGGAGCAGGGCGTCCTCCGCGGTTTCCCCGATGTCCACGAAGCCCCCGGGCGGGGCCAGTTTTCCCCGACCGGGCGCCCGGGCGCGCCGGATGAGCAGGATCCGGCCATCGCGCCGGCGGAGGAAGGCCGAGACGGAAACGGCCGGATTGAAATGAAAGTGGAATCCGCACCCCCCGCAGTGGAGCAGGACACCGTTGCGGAGCGAAGGCCGGGCGGCTCCACAGGCAGGACAGAATCGGAAGAAGGACGACGGTTTCATGATTTACTGAGCACGGCGCGGCACACGTCTCCCCGTCCGGCGCTCCCGAGAAACCGGATGCGTTCGACCACCCGCGGACGGTACTGATCGGAGACATACGCCTGCACGCCCTGATCCATGGCGGTGGATTTCCAGTCGACATGCCCGGGCGACTCCAGCGTCGCCCCCGCGAGGGCGTAGAAATCCCGGGCGGCGATGGATCGGATCCGCAGGGATTCACTCGACCAGTTGACCTTCACCACTCCGGACTCCACCGCGCGCCGCAGGGACTCCGGGGACAGGCCGGAGGAACCGTGCAGGGCAATCCCAACCGGGCGGCCCAGAATCCGTCCTGCATGGTCCCGGTGCCGCGCCACCGCCTCCGCCGAAAAGGCGGACTGATCCCCCAGGCCGTGGCGGGTTCCCACTCCGGGCGCCCACAAATGCACGACATCCGGAGCCCGTTCCTCGACGCCACGCAGCAACCGGGCCGCCGTTTCCAGGTCCGTGACGCCGTCGTCCACGCCCGCCTCCATCTCCAGGGTGACGGATCGCCCCGCACCCGCCGCCGCGGCCGCGATTGCAACGAGGGCTTCGACATTCTCCGATTCGCTCAGTTGGGAGGAGTCCACGGAAACCGTCGAGGGGGACACGACGCTCCCGTCCACTCCCGTGGAAAGCCCTCGCACCGACGCCGTCAGCAATGGCAGCGCCCCGGGTCCCCGGATGTGGTCGGTGTGGAACAGGATCGGCAGGTTGCGGTAGCGCCCGGCGGAGGCCATCAGGGCCAGGTCCACCAGGTATCTCGCCATGCCCAGCGCCGGGTCACCCGCGCCGAAGCTCAATCCGGTCAACTGCCAGAGGCTCGCCTCAATCATCACCGGTGCGTCACAAGCGAGGGCGGCCTCGAGAACATCGGTGATCGCCGCCGGCGAGTCCGCATTCACCGCGAGCACCGCAAACCGGTTCTCGAGGGCGGCCCGCAGCACGAGGCGGGATTGCAGGGGATCGAGGAGCATGGGAATCGAGCCGGATCAACCGAGGGCGACCTTGACGTGTTTGGGCTTGAGGTACTCAAACACGGCGCGCCGGCTGAGTTCCAATCCGTAGCCGCTGTCCTTCCACCCGGCATACGGACCGTAGTGGGTGTTCACCGCGCCGTGGTTCACGCACACCGTACCCGCCTCCAGGGCCTCGCTGACCCGGACGGTGGTCGCGAAGTCGCGGGTGAACAGGTAGGAGACCAGCCCGTAGGGGGTGTCATTCGCCCGGGCGATCGCCTCCTCCAGACCCGTGAAGGTCGCGATTCCCACGACCGGGCCAAAGGATTCCTCGCGCATCACCCGCATCGCGGGACGGCAACCGGTGAGCACCGTGGGCCGATAGTAATGTCCACCCGAATAGGCCCCGCCCACCGGCGCCCCGCCTCCCGTCACCAGGGTCGCCCCGAGTGCCAGGGCATCCGCCACGTGCGCGGCGGTCGTCGCCACTCCTTCCGCGGTGGTCATCGGCCCGAGATCCACCTTCGGATCCGAGATTCCGTCGCCGATGGACATGGATTCCGCCAGGCCCCGCAGGCGCTCCACCAGGGCGTCCGCGACACGGGCGTCCACGTAAACCCGGTTCACCGCGCTGCAGGACTGCCCGCAATTGCGGAACGCCTTGTAGGCAATGGTCCGGGCCGCGAGATCCAGGTCGGCGTCCGGCGCCACAATGGCGGGGCATTGCCCGCCCAGTTCCAGGGACACCTTCTTCAGGTACGGCGCGGCCAGGCTGAGGATGCGTTTCCCGGTCTCCGTGGAACCGGTCATCGCTATCTTGGCCACCTTCGGATGTCGGACCAGCGCCTCCCCGAGGGAAACGCCCGGACCGGGAATGCAGTTGACCACGCCCCCGGGCAGTCCGCCTTCCGTCAACGCCGCGCAAAACGCCAAGGGGGACCACGGCGTCACGGTCGTGGGCTTCACCACCACCGTGCACCCGGTCGCCAGCGCCGGACCCAGTTTCCAACTCAGCAGGGACACCGGGTAATTCCACGGCGTGATCAGGCCGCAGACCCCCACCGGGTGCCAGGTCACCCAGGAGCGGTATCCCGGGTCCTCGGTTGGGTTCGTCCACCCTTCGATCCTCGGTGCCTCGGCGGCATAGTAGTCCAGGGTGTCACACGCCCCCAACACCTCACTGCGGGCCTGCGCCCAGGGCTTCCCCTGCTCCAGGGCCATCAGTCGGCCGATCCCATCGGCACGGGTCCGGACAAAGGCCGACGCCTGTCGCACGAGCTTCTCGCGGTCCTGCGCGGTCCGGGACGACCAGGACGCAAAGGCCTGATCGGCGGCGGCGACGGCATCGTGGAGGTCCGCCTCGCCGGCCTCGGCCACGGAGCCGATGATCCCTCCGTGGGCCGGGGACCGCAGTTCCCTCCGGGTTCCGGCCGCTGCGGGACGCGATGTGCCCCCGATGAGGAGGTCGAGGTGGATCCGGGATTCGGGGGAGGGGTCGGGATTCATGACTGGGGCAGGATGCAAACCTTCAACGCCTCCCCACGCTCCATCAATGGAAACGCCTCGCCAATGCGCGCCAGGGGCAGGCGGTGCGTGATGATGCGGTCGGCGGGAAACCGTCCGCTGTGCAGCAGGGCAAACGCCGCCTGAAAATCGCTCTTCTTTTCGGAAAAGCTGCCCGAGACCACCAGTTCCTTGTAGTGGATCTGGTTCACATCGAGCGGCGCCACCGGATTCGACTTCGGCAAACCGGCGAAGAAGTTCACCCGTCCCGCGCGCGCCGCCATTGCCAGGGCGTCATCTTGCGCCCCCGCCGAACTCACCGCAACGATCACCACGTCGGGCCCCAATCCCCCGGTGGCGTCGAGCACCGCCCCGCGGTGCGCCCCATCCGGCGTCACCAGGATGGCTCCATCAATGTCAAAGCCGCGGGCCGTCTCCAGGCGCGCCGGATTGGGATCCAGCACCAGCACCCGTTGAGCCCCCTGCAACCGGGCGAGCGCGGCATGCATGATGCCAATGGGTCCCGCGCCCATGACGACCACGGTGTCCTTCAGGCCCACGCCCAGCCGTGAATGGGCGTTCATGCAGCACCCCAGGGGTTCGGCCAGGCTCATCACCTCGGACGGAATGTCACTCGAAACCCGGAAGAGATTCCTATTCCGAACCGCCAGCGCGGGTACGCGCATCCGGGGCGCAAACGCCCCGTCGTAATGGTAGCTCATGGTCGTCCTCCGGGAGGTCAGGTTCTCCCGACCCATCTCGACATACCGATCCGTGCCCTCCACCAGCACGATGTACATCACCACTCGATCCCCCGGCCCCAGGTCCGAATCCGGAGCCCGGCTTTCCACGATTCTCCCGCAGAATTCATGACCCAGAATCCGGGGCGGAACGATCTTCGCATCCCCATGCCGCACGGTGCGCAGATCCGTTCCGCACACCGAGCAGGCCTCGATCTCCAGGAGCATCTCCCCCTCCCCGGGGACCGGATCCGGCACGTCGAGTACGGGGAGCTGCTCCTTGCCCAAATAAACCGCGGCTTTCATGTCGTGAAATCGTTGAAATAGGGGGAGTCCGTCAGCTCATCCAGTTGGTCTGTCGTGACGTCCACTTCACCGTGGTCTTCCGTGCCTGGGTCCAGAACAGGATCGCATCCCGCCCGGTGATGTCGCCCACCCCGAAGCGTGACTCGTTCCAGCCGCCGAACCCGAAGGGCTCCCGGGGAACGGGAACCCCGACATTGATGCCGACCATGCCCGCACGAACCCTGGATTCAAAGTGCCGCGCCACCGCCCCGCTGGTGGTGAAGATCGAGGCGGCATTGCCGTACGGACTGGCATTCTCGATCTCCAGCGCCTCATCGAGGGTATCCACGCGAAGGATCGTCAGAACCGGGCCGAAAATCTCCTCCCCCAACAGCGGGGATCCCGGCTCCAGTCCCTCCAGGATCGTCGGCCCCACGTAGAAGCCCTGTTCCCCACCGGACACCCGCACCCCGCGACCATCGAGGCGGACCCAGGCCCCGGATGCCTCCGCGCGATCAATGCACCCAACGATCCGATCCCGCGCCCGCGCACTGATCACCGGACCCATCTCCACACCCGGGCGCAGGGAAGCCATCTCCGACACGATGGCCTCCACAATGGCGTCCGAATCCCCCACCGCAATCAGCACACTGCCCGCCATGCACCGCTGCCCCGCGCACCCGGTCGCGGATGCCGCGACACTGCGCGCTGTCGCCACCGGATCGGCATCAGGGACGACGACCAGGTGGTTCTTGGCACCGCCCAGCGCCAGCACCCGCTTCCCGTTCGCGGTGCCCCGCTGATGCACCGCCCGCGCCGCCGGCGTGGACCCCACGAACGCCACCGCACGGATCCGAGGCTCCTCCAACAACAGATCCACCGTGTGCCGGTCCCCCTGCACGACGTTGAAGACCCCGTCCGGAAGTCCCGCGTCGCGCAGCAGCATGCCCAGACGCACCGGGGTTGACGGAACCTGCTCGCTGGGCTTGAGGACAAACGTGTTTCCACAGGCGATCGCCAATGGAAACATCCACATCGGCACCATCGCCGGAAAATTGAACGGGGTAATGCCGGCCACCACTCCCAGCGGATGCCGGCGCGTCATGCAGTCCACTCCGGGACTGACCTCCAGGACCTCTGCGCCCAGCAACCCAGGAAGCGCCGTCGCGAACTCCACCACTTCAAGCCCCCGCTGGACTCCAGCCTCGGCCTCCGCGCGCAGTTTTCCATTTTCCCGATGAATGCACTCCGCCAACTCCGCCAGATGCCGCTCCACAAGGGACCGGAACCGGATGAGCGGCTGGACCCGCTCCTTCACCGGCAGGCGGCCCCATTCCTCGTGCGCCGCCGCCGCCGCCCCCACGGCCTCCGCGACCACCTCCGTCCGGGCGGGGTGCAGGACGCCCAGCGGGGCGCCGTCCGCCGGTCCCGTCAACCGCAGCGCATCCCCTCCGGAGGAGGGAAGGGTCGCGCCCCGGATGAAATGGGGGACGTGGGGCGTTTCAGGCATGGAGGTGGGCATCGGTGTCGGGTTGCAGAAGGGTGGCGCGGGCGGGGCGGGGAGGAACCCCGTCCGTCAAGACGTTGTGAAATTCATACCGATCTCCCCGGTAATCCGTGTCCTCGACCCAGAGCGGTGCCGCGGCCCGTCCCACCGCGTGCACCCTCAGAACCGCCACCCCCTCCCGCAGTTGGAGCAGCCTTCGTTCGGACGGCGGAACCGCGACCGCACGGATCCGCTGTTCCGCCCCGGTGACCCTCACCCCCACCCGGTCGAGCCATTCATAGAACGACGACCCCAGGTCCCGCCGCCCCGGATTCCCGCAGCGCTCGGCCACCAGGTGTCGGCGCTCGAAAATGACGGGCTCGCCATCGGCCAACCGGAGACGCTCCACATACACGAGAACCTCCGCATCGCGGACGTCCAGTTCGCGGCGCACCGACACATCGGCCTCCCCCGCCGCCAAACGCCGGCACGCCAGAACACGCGTGGAGGGTTTCCGTCCCGAGCGGGCGGCCTTGTGGGTGAAGCTGACCAGGGCCCGGAGGTCGTTCTCCAGCGCCTCGCCCCGCACAAACGACCCGACCCCCTTCCGGAACTCCAGATGCCCCGCCGCCACGAGCCCCGACAGCGCCTTGTTCGCCGTAATGCGACTGAGTCCAAAACGGGCCGCCACCTCCCGCTCCGTCAGGAATCGATCCCCGGGCCCATAGCCGCCCCCCCGCAACAGCTCCAAAAGCCGGTCGTTGAGCTGGTGATACACCGGCATTCGATTCAGGCGGGAGGCGTCCGTGGACATCTTGTGGCTTAGCCACGTGGTTTCTACGGCGACCCGGAGGCGGGGTCAAGGAACGGTTTCAGGGTGGAGGGTGTCCGCGCGGCGCCCGGGGTCGGGGTTCCTTCCGGCGAGCCGAAGGGATCCCCATTTCAATTCTTCGCCCTTCAATCCGGCGGCCGGCTCCGCCATCGTTCCGGCATGCAATTCCCCCGGATCGTCGTGGCGATGGCCGTCACCCTGCTTGCGACCCGCCTGATCCCGGCCCGCTCCGAATCCGCCGCGGGAACCGGCCCCCTCAAGACCGACATCCTGGGGGTGTTCGCGCATCCTGACGATGAAACCGGTGCCGCCGGGACCCTCGCCGCCTACGCGCTGGGCCGTGGGGCCGTGGTCGCCAACGTCTACTGCACCCGGGGGGAGGGCGGAGGCAACATGGTGGGTACGCAGGGAGGGGCGGCGCTGGGAATCCTCCGGGAGGTCGAGCTCCGGAATTGTCTCGAAACCCTTGGGATTCACCGATGCTTCTTTCTGGGCGAAACTGATTTCGCCTATACTGAAAGTCTCGCGATCACCCTCGAAAAGTGGGGACACGAGGAAGCCTTGGGAAACCTCGTCCGCATTGTTCGCGCCCTGCGTCCGGAGATCATCCTGACCATGAATCCCGCACCCAATCCCGGCCAGCACGGGAACCACCAGGCCGCAGGGATCCTCGCCATCGAAGCCTTCGATGCCGCCGCCGATCCCGCGCGTTTTCCCGACCAGTTGCAGCGCGAAGGCCTCTCGGTCTGGCGGCCACGGAAATTATATTATGGCGGGCCCGCTGGAACCGGCGCCACCGTGGACCTGTCCATCCCACTGGGGAACGGCCGGACCCTGGGCGACGTCGCTGGCGAAGCCCTCGCCCATCACCAGTCGCAGGGCTTCGGCGGATTCTCCGGTTCCCCCTGGCTGCGGCGGCCCCAGAACTGGACCCTGGTCCAAAGCGTCGTCCCGTTCGCGACGGACGAAACCAACCTCTTCCGCGGCCTTCCTGTGGCGGGAGACACCCCGCCCCGCCAACCCTCCCCAAAGGCCGCCCCCGCCTCCGCGTCCCCCGGAATCCACTTTGTTCCCAGACCCGCCGTGGATTGGTTCCAACGCTGGGCCCGGGAACAGGACATCGATGGCATCGCCTCACAGTTCTCACCCGACGTCCCGGTGATCGCCGGGGAGCCCAACGTCCTTTCCTTCACACTGGACCAGGCTCCCTCCGCGAACCGGGACGGCGAGGTCCGTTTCACCGTTCCGGATGGGTGGCGGGTGGATCCGTCCGTTCTCACCCTGCGCCCGGGTCATCCCGCGGCGAAACCCTGGACCGTCAAGGTCACTCCTCCAGCCGACGCCCTTTCGGACGCGGAAATATCCGCCACGGGCGCAACCGGAGAGCGGAAGCTTCTTGGGACCGCACGAATGCATCCGGTTCCCAAACTCAGAATCCCCCGCCTCCGGAAACCCCTGAGGGTTGCGGACGGAGAGGACGTCCCGGGCTGGTCGCTCCTTCCGATTCACGCCATCCTGCCCTCCCAATCCTGGCAGGGAACGGTGACCAACGCGGAGGACTGCAGCGGCTTGTTCCGGCTTGGGCACGACGGAAGCCATCTCTTCGTCGAAGTGCGCGTCCGCGATGACCGTGTGGTCAGCAACATCCAGCCCAACGACATTCGCGGACATTGGCGGAGCGACTCCGTGGAGCTGTGTTTCGACCCTTCCGCCGGATCGGAGCACACCCTCGGCGCCTTCAAACTGGGTGTGTTTCCGTTCGACGCCTCCGGTCGCGTCCGGGCCGCGCGGGACGCCGATGCGCGACCGGGTTTGGTGGAGGAAACCTCCCCGAAATCCCAGTTGGCTTCGTGGAAGACCCCGGACGGCTATGCCATCCGGGCTTCCATTCCTCTGTCCGACCTTGGCCCCGCGCAAAGGACCGCGGGGAGGCGCATCGGCTTGAACATCCTGATCTACGACGGGGACAAGGCCGACGCCGGGCCCGGGGAGAACATCAATCGCAGCCGCCTTGCCTGGGCACCGCGCGCCGGCATTCAAGGCAGGCCCGAGGACTGGGGACGAGCCGACTTTGAGTGATGGGCGAGGCAGGGTTCCGGAGCGTCGTCACGCAAGGCGCACCCGTTCCGGGCGGATCCCGACCGCCGACATCCTGTGCCGGCACGAAACCCGCAGACTTTCCCTCGGGGCGTCGCCCCGTTACATCTGGCGGACATGACTGAGTCCACCACCCCCCTGCTTCAACTCCACCCGGATGACGACGTCGCCGTGACCCGGGAACCGGTCAAAGCGGGGTCACCCCTCAGGCTGGGGGAACAGGTCCTGACCTCCCGGGCCGATGTGGGCCGCGGACACAAGCTGGCCATCCGCCCGGTTCGCGATGGGGAACCCGTTCGCAAGTATGGCCAGATCATTGGATTCGCACGGGGGGACATTCGCCCCGGGGATCACGTCCATCTGCACAATCTTGGGGTTCGGGATTTTGAACGTGATCCGGGTCATGGATCCGCCGCACGTCCACTGCCGCCGCTTCCGTTGGGTTCCGACACGACCTTTTCAGGATTCCTCCGCCCGGGCGGCCGGGCGGGAACCCGCAATTACGTCGCCATCCTCTCGAGCGTGAACTGCTCCGCCTCCGTCTCAAAGTACGTGGCGGAGCGGTTTCGGGGACCTGACTTTGCTCGCGATTTCCCTGGGGTGGACGGGGTCGTGGCGTTCACCCACAAGAGTGGATGCGCCATGCCGGACGATGAACCCACACGGCAACTGCAACGCGTGCTTGCCGGGATTGCCCGTCATCCCAACATCACCGGCTACGTGCTCATCGGACTCGGGTGTGAAGTCAACCAGGTTGATCGCCTGGTGAAGGACTTTCAACTGGGCCTGGAAGGTCCCGACGCCGTGCCGTCGACGGTGATGAACATCCAGACCCAGGGAGGGATCGCCCGGACGGTGGACGCGGGCGTCGCCGCGGTCCGGAAACTCCTCCCGGTGTCGGCCGCCCTGCGCCGGGTTCCGTTGCCCGTGTCCAAACTGATTCTGGCGATGAATTGCGGGGGATCCGATGGTGCCAGCGGAATCACTGCCAACCCCGCACTGGGTGTCGCCAGCGACGAATTGGTCCGTCACGGCGGCACGAGTGTCCTGGCCGAGACACCGGAGATCTACGGAGCCGAACATCTCCTCACGCGTCGTGCCGTGAGTCGGGAGGTCGGGGAGCGGCTCATGGAACGAATCCACTGGTGGGAGGAACACGCGCGCCAGCACGGGGCCTCCATCGACAACAACCCCAGCGTGGGAAACAAGGCGGGCGGCTTGACCACCATTTACGAAAAGAGCCTCGGCGCGCTCGCAAAGGGCGGCCAGGCTCCGCTGGCTGCCGTATATCAGTACGC
Organism: Verrucomicrobiales bacterium; assembly: GCA_016793645.1. GTDB lineage: Bacteria > Verrucomicrobiota > Verrucomicrobiia > Limisphaerales > UBA9464 > UBA9464. The sequence goes on along the minus strand of JAEUHD010000371.1, from coordinate 660 downwards.
CGAGAAGATCGATGGCCCGGGGCTCGCCTTCATGGATACCCCCGGATTCGACCCCGTGAGCATGACGGGGTTGGTTTGCGGCGGGTGCACGGTGGGCGTATTCACCACGGGCCGCGGCAGCGTATACGGATGCAAGCCGATGCCGTGCATCAAAGTGGCAACCAATACCACGATGTACGAGTGGATGAAGGATGACATGGACTTGAACGCTGGCACCATTCTGGATGGGACCGAGACCGTCGCGGAGGTCGGCCAGCGCCTCTTCAAGGAAATCATTTCCGTCGCCGGGGGCAAACGAACCAGGAGTGAGCTCCACGGACTCGGTGACGAGGAATTCGCCCCGTGGATCCTCGGTCCAACGCTGTAGGAACTTGCGTCAAGGGTCGTCCGACATGGAGACCCTCCTGGTGCGACGGACTCCTTGCGAAACCGCCGTGATTCAATCGCCCCGGGGACGAACGGAATCCTCCCCCCGAAGTTCGGCATCGGGTGCCCGAGACGTTGGCAAACTCGGCATTACCCCACCGCCCTGACCCGCAAATCGCGCAGGACGCGAAAGTCCGGGAGCGGGACACCCCGGATCCGGCGCGCCCCGTCCTGGCGCCGCGGACCGAACTTCTCCCGGTGCTGCACGAACACCTCGTTCACGAACTCCCGCGA
>JAEUHD010000355.1 GCA_016793645.1 Verrucomicrobiales bacterium | reverse complement strand
TCGCGGGATTCGATGGGTATCAGCGCCTGGGCTTCCAACCCTTCCACCCGGGAATCCCAAAACATCGGCGCCCGTTCCGGGAGGACTCCCTGTCCGGAGAGCATTCCGTTGAAGCCGACATTGACGAGTCCCGGCGTGTTGCGCTCCAGAAGGGGCGTCCGGGCGACACCCCGCGGCAGCCGCGAGGGGCCGAGGCCCGCACCGTCGATTCCGAGGGGCAGGGGGCGTCCATCGGCCCATCCCAGTCCGGGGTGGTGACAGGTGGCGCAGGCCACGTTGCTGTTGCCGGACAGGATGGGATCGAAGAAGAGCAGGCGGCCCAGTTCGATTTTGTCCTCACTCGACGGATTGCCGGGGAGGTCCGGCGCCCGGACGGGCAGGGGGGAGAGACGAAGCTCCCGGGGAATCTCCGGGGTGGGTCGGGGAGGTTCCGCGGGAACCTCCCGGAGCCCGGTGATTCCGAGAAGTACGGCGAGGGCCGCGGTGGCGACGCGAGGTCCCCGCCCCGGGATTTCCCCCGCGCTGCGCCTCGCTGTCTCCGTTCCTGAACGGGGGTCGTGGATTGGCATCGGCTGGGTTTTGAGGGGACGGGGGTGAAACGGGATCGGCCTCATGGAAGAACCTGGCCGGGCGTTCGAAAGCGTGCGTCGATGAAGGGAACGGATCAAGGACGGCCAAGCGTCAACCGCGGATGGCCGTTGGGCTCTTCCGGCTTCCTGTGGACGTCCTCCCGCGTCAACCTCCGCCGGTCACCATGAATTTCCAGAGGATCCTGTTTTTCTGCCTGCTGATCGGGTGGTTCGGAACCCGCGCTGCTGCCGCCGCCGGGGACGGGCCCCCGTTTTTTGTGGAAGGGTACGCAGGCCAGCTCAGCGTCGCTCCAGGAGACGAGGTGCCCTTTCATGTGTCGACCAGTGCGCCGGGGTTCTCAGTGGAGATCCTTCGATTGGGAGCCACCAACGAAACCGTTTGGCGGGGCGTCGATCTTCCGGGTCGTGCGCATGCGGTTCCGGAGAATGCGTCCTCCCACGGGTGCGGCTGGCCGGTGTCCTTCCGGGTGCCGGTCGGTGCCACCTGGCGCAGTGGCTACTATGTGGCGCGGTTCCGGATCTCGGATAACGGGGGAGCCTGGACGCATCGTGGTCGGCGAACGGCGGAGTCCGAGGCCTGGTTCGTGGTCCGGTCCGCGAACCCCGGATCCCAAACCCGGATCCTGCTTCAACTGTCGGCCAACACCTACAATGCCTACAACAACTGGGGCGGCTTCAGCGTGTATGCCTACAACAGTCGCGACCAGAACCAGGGGCATCGGGTTTCGGTGGAACGTCCGGGAGGTTCGCTGTTCGCGAACTGGGAACAGCCGTTCGTGGTCTGGGCGGAACAGAACGGCTATGTCCTGGATTACGCCGTGAACAACGACCTGGAGTTCCGGCCGGAGCTCCTGGCGGCGTACCGCCTCGTGCTGAGCGTGGGGCATGACGAGTATTGGAGCGGTCCGATGCGGGACGCCCTCGAACGGTTCATTGGCGCCGGGGGCAACGTGGCGTTCTTCAGCGGCAATTCGGTCTGCTGGCAGATCCGCAATGAAGACGGCGGCAGGGCCTTCACCTGCTGGAAGCAGAACTATTTTTCGGACCCGGTCTTCAAGACGCGCGACTATTCCACGCTGTCCACCGCCTGGAGTCATCACCTCGTGCGACGTCCGGAGACCCAACTGACCGGGGTGGGTTTCCTGTGGGGCGGATACCGCGGCAGCCACGGGCAGTTCATGGGGGAGCCGGCCGAGTACACGGTTCACCGCCCGGACCATTGGGTGTTCGCGGAGACCGGTTTGAAGCGGGGCGACGTCTTTGGCGGCGCGGACACGGTGGTGGGCTATGAGACCGACGGCTGCGAATTGGAGTGGCGGGAGGGGCTCCCGTTTCCCACGCACCGCGACGGGGCGCCGGACTCATTCACGGTGTTGGGGACCTGCCCCGTCCGGTGGCAGGAGGATGACTGCGAGTGGTACGAACGCTGGGAGAAGGGGCGTGTCGGGGCGGCGTGCCTGGGGGTCTATACGCGGGGTGGAACCGTGTTCACGGCGGCCACCACGGACTGGTCCCACGGACTCCGGGGCGGGGACAAGGTGGTCCAGCGGATCACCCGCAACGTCCTGGACCGATTGTCCCGGTAGGATTCCCGGCGGGCGGGATGAGCCAATTCAGGCATTGAAGGGATCGAATTCCGAGATAGAACGGGGGCGCATGACCACCGACCTTTCCTCCAGCATCCGTCCTCCCCAATCGAAGCGGAGCCCTCGCATCCCTATTCGGAGGCTCGCATTCGCCGGATGTGTTTCCCTCGTGCTGTGCTCGGGATGTGCACGGACCAATGTGGAGTATCGCGCCACGGAAACGCGGAAGCTTCCGAGTCCGGCGACCCTCGTGGTGCATGACTTCTCCATCTCCCCGGACCAGGTCGCGCTGGACCACAACATTGGGCTCCGCCTCCAGGAGGCCATCGGTGCGAAGTCGGATTCCGCGGAGCGGCTGCGCATTGCGCAGGAGATTTCCCGAATCGTCAGCCAGCAGGTCGTGTCGGACCTTCGGGGCAAGGGATTCAACGCGGTGCTGGCATCGGCGTCGTCCGTGCCGGGTTCCCCGGCGCTGGACATCGAGGGCCAGTTCTTCTCCGTGGATCAGGGAAACCAGCGCCAGCGGATGATCATCGGATTTGGCATGGGGGCGAGCGAAGTGCGGGTGCTCGTGCAGGCCTACGAAGTCACGGGGCAGGGGCGTCAGTTGGTGGATGACTTTTATGTCACCACCCTGAGTTCGCGTCGTCCGGGCATGGGGCCCATGGGTGGTGGCGGGGCCGTGGCGGGCAACGCGGTGGCTGGATTGGCGCTGAGCAGCACGTCGATGCTGGTCGGGGCGCGTGCCCAGACGGTGGAAGCCGACGCCAAGAATCTTGCCGACCGGGTCAGCGTCGAGTTGGAGGCGTTTTTCAGCCGGCAGGGCTGGGTCCCGTCCCTGAAGTAGCCGGAACTCACCGGCGGTGACGGTGCCGAGATGGGTCAGATGTAGAACATCCGGGCCGGATCGCCGGCGGATTCCGCCAACTGCTGGAAGTTGATCTTCGCCGCCTCCTCCTCCACGGAGCGGCGCAGGCGGAGCCAGACTTCACGGAGTTCCGGCGGGCACTGCTGGTCCTTGAAGGCCGGGGAATCGAACAAAGCCCCGTGGATGCAGTGAAGGACATCCGCGATCGTGATGTCGGCGGGGGGGCGCGCGAGTTGGTAGCCTCCCGCCTTCCCGCGGATGCTCTTCACGATGTGCGCGGACTTGAGCTCGATGAGGATTTGGACCAGATAGTTTGGGGGGATCCCGTTTTCCCGTGCGATCTCCTCGACGCGCCGCGCCCGCTCGCGTCCGTGATGTCGTGCCAGGGACAGGACGGCCCGGGCGGCGTAGTCACTCTTGACGGATAGCTTCACGGTGGGCGGATGGTGCCCGCCCGCCCGGCCTGCGCAAGGGATCACTCCCTCACCACAGGGCCAGGGTCTCGAGAACGGCGCGGGTCCGCGGAACTTCGTGCGTGCGAAAAAGGTCCGTCCTGCCCAGAGCCGCCAGCACGGCAAAGAAGGGCTCCGCGCAGCGGACTTCCTCTCCGAAGCACTCGAATGCGTGGGGCAGGGCCTGGCATACCGGCCAGCCGAGGCTCCGCAGCCGGAAGGTGTGCAGAAACACCTGCATCTGGTGGCGGATCCGGGCTCCGGAGTCCTGGAGGTTGCGATAATAGAAACCGAGTCCTGGATCCACCCAAAGTCGGCGGACGCCGCAGTTCAGGGCCTCCTCAATCTGTCGCGCAAATGAGTCCCGGAGGAGGGCCGGAGCGTCCGCCCCGGATTCAAAATCTCCCACGGCCCTCACGTGGGAGCCCTGGACGTGACACAGGATCACGGCGGCATCGTGGTCGGCGACCATCCGGTACATTTCCGGGGAGCGCTCGTTGCCGGTGAGGTTGAGAATGCGGGCACCCGCCTCGAGGCAGGCACGGGTGACCTCGGGTTGGTAGGTTTCCACGGAGACCAGGTGTCCGGCAGCCGCGAGTTCCCGAACCACGGGCACCAGACGGCTGTTCTGGAGTGCGGCGTCCACCCTCGCGGCATGGGCGAGAGTCGACTCGGCTCCCACATCCAGAATGTCCGCACCCTGGGCGGCGAGGACCCGCCCCCGTCGGATTGCTGCATCGGTGGAGAGGCAGACGGACTCCCGATACCAGGAATCCGCGGACAGATTGATCACGCCCATCAGTGATGGACGTCGCGATCCGCCGAAGGGGCGTCCGTTGAGTTCAAATTCCGCGATGGATTGCTTGAGGTCGTGCTCGTGGTCCCGGACGACGCGGGCCAGATCTTCGAGGGTCAACATAGGGGAACCTGTGCGGCGGGGCATCGGACCGTGCCCCGGCTCCGGGGTCACTTCAATTCACGCCCTGTCGCAAGAGGTCCAGCGCCGAGGAGAAGTCCGCGAGGGACCCGCAGAGATTGGCGCGGGTTTCGAACAGGGCGTCCCGATAACCCTCGGCGGACCGGCCGCCGGCCACGACGGTGACCGAATCCGGAAGCAGTTGCCGGAGCCGCCGCAATTCGTCCGGAAGGTTGGGGTCGTCCGCGGGGTGGACGATGCTGAGGGCGACGACGCGGGCCCCATTCTGCCGGGCTGCGCTCGCGATCTCCTCGGCGGGCAGGGAGGGGCCCAGATACACCACCCGCCACCCCTGGTTGCTGGCCGCCGCGGCCACCAGCGCGGCGCCGATTTCGTGCAGTTGTCCCGCGGGAGTGGCGGCCACCAGCACGGGCGCGGAGGCGTGCATCGCCAACGGCCGTGCGGCACGGCCGAGAAACGTGCGGATCACCGCGGAGGCTTGGTGTTCATGGACAATCCTCAGGGTTCCCTTCTGCCACTCCTCCCCGATGCGCTGAACGAGTGGCGCAATCACCTGCAGGAGCAGGGCGTTTTGCCCGAGGGTCACCGCACCCTCCTCGAGGATCTTCTCCAGGGCCGCGGAGTCCATTCCGACCACGGCCTTCAGGGCCGCTTCGATCAATTGCTCGGCGTTTCGAGTCGGGGAGGCGGCGGGGAGTTGAACGCGGGGAAGCGGGGCGTCACCCGAGGTTCCCTGGGGAGAAAGCAACGCCCTCAAGTGGGGGACCGAGAGGTGGGTAATGTTGGAGATCGGATGGCCGGCATCCGTGGCCTGTTTGAGGAGGGCCAAACGCTGGACATCCTCCTCGCTGTAGAACCGCTGATTTCCTTCGGAACGCTCGGGTTGAACGGTCCCATACCGCCGTTCCCAGACGCGGATCACATGTGGGCTGAGTCCCGTCCGGTGGGATACCACTTTGATCGAGTGACGAAGGCGCGTCGAAGGCACGGAATATCCAGTAAGCGTGAATTGGACAAATTCAATCCAAACCTTCGACAATCTGTCTAAGTTTTGTTTCGAATGAGGGTTCTGATCATCGCTTTTGCTGGGTTTTTCTACGAGAATCTCCTTTTCAAGTGGGGTGGGAACAAAAATTAGACAATAGATTGACAACAGTGGAACGGTCTCGTATTTCAGAGGGGTCGACGGAGAGTCCGTTGCACGATCCAAGTTGGTTGGGAACCTCAGAATACACTACCGATGATCATGACTTGTGAATCCCGCAGCGTTCGAAGCAAGGCGGTCGCCAAAAAGCGCACCGTCCGGACACGTTTGGCAAAATCCTCCGGATTGGCGGCCGCAGCTTCCGGATCCGTCAAGGCCCCGGAGCAGTCCGCCGTGGAGATTCAGCGATCCGAGCCCCTTCCCCTGGCTCCCATGGGTACGGCGGCCGAAGCGAAGTCGGCGTTGACGCTGTACATGCGGGACGCGGTCGAGGTCCCGCTGCTGACGATCGAGGAGGAGAATGCGCTGGCGGCGAGGATCAAGAACGGGGACTTGGAGGCTCGCGAGCACATGATCCGGGCGAATCTCCGTCTGGTGGTGAAGATTGCCCGGGATTACGACGGCTTTGGCCTTCCCCTCCTCGACCTCATCAACGAGGGGAACATCGGACTCATGAAGGGGGTGGAGCGTTTCGATCCGGCGAAGGGGGGCAAGCTGTCGACCTATGCGTCCTGGTGGATCAAGCAGTCGATCAAGCGGGCGCTCGCGAATCAGTCGAAGACGATTCGGCTGCCGGTTCATCTGGTGGACAAGGTCACCCGGATGAAGCGTGTGGCGCATCAGTTGCAGGAATTGCTGGGACGTGAGGCCACGGATGAGGAGATTGCGGAGGAAATGGAGGTGCCGGTGAAGAAGGTTCGATTCTGGCAGCGTGCCGCCCAAAAGACCGCCTCCCTGGATGCGCCCCTGGGTGATGAGGATTCCAGTCGCCTGGGCGACGTGGTGCCGGACTCGGAATCGCATGATCCCTACGGACATTTGGAGGAGAAAACCACGCACCGCATGGTGGGACAGTTCCTGGGAATCCTGGATTCCCGCGAACTGAGCATCCTGCGTCAGCGCTTCGGTCTGGACGGGCACAAGGAAAAGACGCTGGATGAAATCGGGCAGGGATTTGGCGTCACCCGCGAGCGGATCCGCCAGTTGCAGAACATAGCCCTCGCCAAGCTCCGGGAGCGGATTGAGAAGCACGAGGCCGTCCGGGAACCTGCGGAGACCAGCGCCGGATGGATGCCGATGGCCTCGGTCACCCTCTGAGGGGGGCGAAGTCTGGCTGGGGCGAAGTGCGGGTTGGCCGGGGCGACAGGGCGGCGTTCCTGCGTATTTTGGTTTCCCGCGGGAATCGGGTTGCCTTTTTCCCCTGAACTTCGCTAAACGGAGTGCTGTTCCTGTTTATGCCGAACGCTTACCACGCTTCCATCGAAGGCGCCCAGCATGGGGCCAAGTCACTCGAGCAATTTCTCGATTATGCCAAGGCGAGCGGGGCCGCGGGGGCTCAGCCCAGCAATTACATGCTGGGGGATGGGAAGGGCGGTCTTCGGAAGGCGAAGGAAATCCGGTCCATTTTCGAGGGTCGCGGAATGCGCCTCGACGGGATCAGCGCCCATTGTCCGTTCTGGGTGCATACCTCGGCATGGACCGGGACCAAGTCGGGCAACCCCTTCATTGCCCCGGAGGTGGCGAAATTGTCGCCGGACAAGATTGAGGCCTGGCACGAGAAGTATCTGCTCAAGTTGATGGATCTGGCGGCGGAACTGGGTGTCAAGAGCCTGCCCATGTTCTGGGGAGTCGCCTTTGGGTGGGAAGTGGCGAGCGGGTATCCCTGGGGCTTCTGGCAGGGAGCAGGATTTGATCTGGTCAAGGAAGGTCAGGAACGCTTTGTCAAGAAGACGGCGAAGCTTCGCAAGGCTGCCAACGAGCGTGGCATCAAGCTGTGCCATGAGATCCACCCCGGCACCGGGGCCATGTGCGCCGATGATTTCCTGATGCTGGTGAGGATCTGTGACAATGATCCCTGCCTGGCGGTAAACGCCGATCCCTCGCACTGCTGGGAGGGAGAGTCGTGGGAGTCCCGGTTCCTGAAGGTGGGACCCTATATTTACGCCGCCCACATCAAGAATTTCGTCATCCGCCCGGGTTTTCCCCTGCGGGCCATGGAATCCTCCTGGCCGAAGCGGGCCATGCAGTTCACGGATCTTCCGAGCGGGGACCTGAACATGCAGCGGTATGTCGAGTTGCTACTGCACGTGGGTTATCGCGATCGGTATTGCAAACTGCATCGGTGCGAGTCCGCGCCTCTTGTGGTGGAAGCGGAGTCGGCCCACAAGGATCTCGATTTCTGCAGCGCGAACGGAATCCGGTACACGGCCGACCAGCTTTGCTGGCCTGCGGCTGCCGGCAGCTTTGAGGAAGGCATGGGCGCCTGAGTGCCCCGGTCCCCCGGGATCCTGCTGGCCGGGCCCTGAAACGGTCGTCACCCAGGGTTCGGGTGACGGCGGTGGCCCCCAGTTTCAAACACGGGTTGGGCCGCCCCGGTACCGCTTGACGGCCGGTCCATGGATTCTTTACTTCCGCATCTTCACCTATGCCCACCTACGAGTATCACTGCCAGAAGTGTGATGCCCAGTTTGAGGTTCAGCAGCCCATGTCGGCGGCTCCCCTGTCCCTATGTCCCCGGGAGATTTGCGCCCGGAAGCCCTGGGGTCGTGGCCGGGTGAAACGGGGAGTGGGGGGCGGAGCCGGCCTGATTTTCAAGGGCAGCGGCTTCTACATCACGGATTACCGGAGCGAGGGATACAAGTCGGCGGCGAAGAGCGATTCCGACTCCGGCAAGACCAAGACCGAGTCCAAGGCGCCGGAGTCGAAGCCTGCCTCCGGGGCGGACGCCAAGAAGTCCTCGAAGTAGTTCGCTCCCATGAAATCCCCGAATGCCGCCCTTCTGGCGTGCCTGATGGCCTTGGGGGTGGGGGTTCGCGGATTCGGGGCGGCACCCGAGCTTCCCATTTCGGTTCCGGTCTACGCCCGAAGCGTCAGCGGCCAGTTCGTCGTCCACGGCCGGGGAGCCACCCTGCCGGCGCCCGCGCCCCAACTGCGGAGGGTTGGCACCAATCCGACGATTCACCTGCGTCCGGACCTGCTCGCGGTCACGGCGGAACGGGTCAAACGGGGGGTGGAGCATGATCTGGGGGCTTCGGACGCCTGGCGGGGACTGATTCACCTGCAACTTCGAAGCATTACCGAAGTTCCCGGCCCGATGGCGATTCAGGCCCGTCCGTTTCGGGAGGGGTGGCAGTTCAACGTGATGGTCCCCGAGGACATCACGTGGGATCGTCTCGTCCGGGGTCTGACCGAGGTGGTCCTTCTGGAGCGGGCCAACCGTGCGAATACGTCCGAAGAGTGCACGTTGGTTCCGCTGTGGCTGACGACGGGATTGAACCGGTTGTTGTTGGGGGAATTCGGCCGGGATCTGGTCACGGAATCCGGGACCCTGATCAACCGGTCCGAACGACGCCAGGACCCATTGCGGGACGTGAGGGATGTCCTGGCCCGACGGGAGCCGATGACGTTCTCCGAGTTGGGGCTGGTCCTGCCCTCCGAACTGGAGGACCCGGCGCGGTTCGCGTGGTTCGAGGCCAGCGCGGCATTGTTGACCCATGAACTGATCCGGGAGGATTCCGGCCGCGCGGCCCTGGCGGATTTCGTCCGCATGCTTCCGCAGTCGCTGAATTGGCAGATCACCTTTCTCCGGGCGTACAGTGGCCGCTTTTCGTCCCTGCTGGACATCGAGAAGTGGTGGGCCGTGGCCTCCGCGGAGACCCTGGCGACGGATCCCCGCCAGCACTGGTCCCGGGACCGGGTTCTCGCCCGCCTGGCCGAGGTCTATTCGGAAACGGCGGACATCCGTCCGGAAACCAATCAGCCGGCCATCCGGCAAACCGTCCCGCTGAGGGAATTGATTGTGGACTGGGATTTCGATGCCCAGCGGGACGTGGTGCAGCGAAAAGTGTCCCAACTTCGGGCGCTCCGGCTCCGGGCTCCTGCTGATCTCGCGCCGCTGGTCGGGGATTCGACCCAGGTGCTCGAGGACTATCTCGCCGTCCGAGGCCGGAATGGTGCTGCCACCCCGACGAAGGCCTCTCCCGAGGTCCGCGGCCGCATGGTCGCGCTTGCCGCGGCGCGCAAATTGACGGTGCTGGAGGGACGACTTGACGTTGAACGCAGGAATCCCCCGCCCGCTCCTCCGGCCCCCGCCGATCCCGCCCAGGTCGTGGCACCTCCCGGGCGGCCATCGTTCAAAGCGTCCCCCGCATCTGGCGAGTGATGCGTGCGCTGAGTTCCGCGGCGGGGTGATAACCGAGGGAGCGCAGCTTGGTCTGGAAGGCGGCCACTTCGATGAGGCTGGCCAGGTCGCGCCCGGGACGCACCGGAATCACGATGTGCGGGATTTCGTGCCCCAGGATGCTGACGTGCGCCTGATCGAGTCCGAGGCGGTCCACCTCCTCCGCGTCCTCCCAGCGGCGGAGGGTCACGACCAGATCCACCCGCTTGTCCTGCCGGATGGACCCGACGCCAAACATGGCCGCGACGTCAATGAGCCCGATGCCGCGGACCTCCATCAGGTTTCGCCCGAGTTCCTTGGCGGTTCCCATCAGTTCGGCGCCGTCCTGGACCCAAAGGCAGACCACGTCGTCCGCCACGAGGCTGTGGCCCCGTTCCAGCAATCCGATGACGGCTTCGCTCTTGCCGATGCCGCTTTCCCCCTCGATGACGACTCCAATGCCGCGGATGTCCACCATGCCGCCGTGCATCTGGGTCCGTGGGGCAAAGAGGTTCTCCAACGCAAAGGTGGCCCGACTGATGAACTTCATGGTGATCAGCGAGGTGGTGAACAGGGGGACATCGGACTCCTCGGCAATGGACAGGAGCTGCCGTCCGGGCTTGATGTCCCGACAGAGGACCACGCAGGGAATCCGATGTGAGAAAAAGGCCGCGATCCGCTCCTGCCGGACCGCAGGGGGGAGGGATCGGAGGTAGGAGGTTTCCACATTGCCCACCACCTGCACCCGCTTGGGAGCGAAGTACTTTTTGAAACCGGCGAGGGCGAGGCCCGGGCGGTTGACGGTGGGTTCACGAATGGGACGCTTCAGGCCGACGGCGCCCGCGATCAGGCGCAGCCCGAGGTCGTCCCCGACCTGGGTGTAGAACCGTTCCACCGTGACGGCGGCGGAACTGCGGGCGGGCGGGATGTTCACAGGTTGAATTCGGGGCCGAGGTAAATCTCGCGGGCTTTGGGATCCTCGACCATCCGTGCCGCATCCCCCTCGTACACGACCTCCCCGCGGTGGATGAGGTAGGCCCGGTCCACCAGTTTGAGGGTTTCGCGGACGTTGTGGTCGGTGATCAGAATGCCGAGGCCGCGGTCCCGGAGTCGGCGGATGATCTTCTGCACCTCGTAGACGGCGATGGGGTCGATGCCGGCAAAGGGTTCGTCGAGCAGCATCAGTTTCGGGCTGGTGACGAGGGCCCGCGTAATTTCGAGGCGTCGTTTTTCACCCCCGCTCAACTGGTACGCAAAACTTCCGGACAATGGGGTCAATTCCAGTTCCTCCAGGAGATAGCGCAGGCGGGTGGCTCGCTCCTCCCGGTCCCCCACGCATGTCTCAAGGATCGCGAGGAGGTTCTGCTCCACCGTGAGCTTCCGGAACACGCTGGGCTCCTGGGTCAGGTAGCCAATCCCGAGTCGCGCCCGCTGGTGCATGGGGAGTCTGGTCACGTCCCGGCCGAGAAAGGACACGCGTCCCTCGTCGGGGCGAACCACGCCGACGATCATGTTGAAGCTGGTCGTTTTTCCGGCGCCATTCGGACCGAGCAGGCCCACGATTTCCCCGGGGCGAACGTGCACCGAAACGCCATTCACGACACGCCGTCCGCGATAGGCCTTGGCCAGGCCGGAAACCTCCAGGAACGGGACATTGGCTTCCGGGGATGCCACCGGGGCGGGAGAGGGGGCGGGGGAGGTGCTCACACGGGAATCGATCAGGGAACCGGGGAACCTGCGGGCCGGTTGGTCCGGGACGGGCCGAGGGCGCCCTTCGGGAGGGCATCCGGACGGATGTTCAATCGGAAATTGCCCTTGAGGTCGATCTTGTCCCGTGTCCGATCAAAGGTGATGACGTCCGCACGGAACGAACCTTCCGCTCCCTCGACCCAGGGCTGTCCGAAGGTGGGGGATCCGGTGAAGGTGACCGTGTCATTGGTGCTCGTATACTCGGCCACCGCCGCATGAATCCGGTTGGTCCCCGTGGTGCGGTTCACCGGCAGGCTGAGGTTGGTGGAACCATGCCGGATGAGTGTGATGACCACGTGGTTGCTGGCGGTCATGCGGTCGATCTTGTCCCCGCCGGGGAGCATTCGGAGCCGAAGGTTGTCGCACTCCAGATCCAGCATGCCGGGATAATGGAAGCGGACGTTCCCGTCCGCGTGGAGGATTCCCTGGGCGAGGTCAAATTCGCTTTGATCCGCGTCCAGCGTGCCCTCGCCCGTGGGCATGTCCGCGGCGGTGACGGACCAGGACGCTGCTGCGGCCAGAAGAAGGAAGTGAAGGCTTCGGTTCATTTCGGTGTCCGGGAGGGGGACGTCAGGGAGGGGGCTGCGTTGAGCCGAAAGACGGCGTGCACGCGGTTGGAAAGCTGGAGACGTTGGGCGGCATGGTTCCAGTTGAACCCCTCGCCGGACAGCGAGAATCCGCCCCCGGCCTGGGTGATCGTGAGGGGGCCGCTGGACGACGCATTGGTGGTGTTGACGTTGAAGGTGCAGTTGGGCGCCTCCCCGATGAGGTTGGGGGTGCCGTCCGGATTGTAGGTCTCGATCCGAAAGCCCTTCACTTCGTAGATGGAAAGGGACAATGCCCTTCCGTCTTCGCCGCTGACCCGGGCCACGAGGACGTTGTCCTTGCGGTAGGGAAAGGTGAATCCCGGCTTCGCGCCGGTGCTTCCGGCCGTCGTTTGACCCATGCCTGGGGTGAGGACCGGGACCAGGGACGCCACGGCGGCCACTGCCGCCGCCCGGAGGATCGGTAACCTGGGAATGCGCGTCACGGACGGACTCTCGCGGGCGTGCCCGGGGTTAGGAAGTGAATTTCGCCACCGCGGCATCCCAACGGCCCATGGCCTTCAGGATCAGTTCCACGGTTTCGCGGACGGCTCCCTGGCCTCCCGCGTGTTCGCAAACGTAGTGCGCCTGAGCCCGCGCCTCGGGGACCGCATCGGAGGGCGTGACCGCCAGCCCGGCAAACTTCAACGGGCCGAGATCGATGATGTCATCGCCGATGTAGCAGATGGAATCCCAGTGGACATGGATTTCCGCCAGCAATTCCTCAATGACCTTTACCTTGGGAGCTGGGTCCTGCCGCAGGAAGTCTACCTTGAGGTCCCTGGCGCGTTCGGTGGTGGCCGGGGAAGGGCGGGCGGAGATCCAGCCCACCCGGATGCCCTCCTGCTGAAGCAACCGGAGGCTGAAGCCATCCCGGATGTGGAATCGTTTCAGTTCGGTTCCCTTTCCCATGAGGATCGTGCCGTCGGTCATCACCCCGTCCACGTCGCAGAGGAATAGGCGGACACGGCGGGCGCGGGACAGCACAGCGTCTGAGGGCGGCATGGAGCGCACAGGGGAAGCGGTACCCGGGGGAGGTTTCAAGTCCCAACCTTGCCCGAGCACCTGGACGTGCGGTCCGGACCGGCATCCCGGGATTGCTCGCCCCGCGTGGCGGCGTCCGCCAGACTGGCCGTCATGAACGCGTGGACTCGTGGAATGGGCACGGCGCTGTTCCTTTTGGGAATCCTGAACACCGTGCGGTCGGCCGACTGGCCACAATTCCTTGGTCCCGACCGGAACGGGTCCACTCCCGAGGGGGTGGGCGTCCCCTGGTCACCCGAGGGGCCACCGCGTCAGTGGCGGGTGGAGGCGGGGATGGGGTTCGCGGGCCCCGTGGTGGCGGAGGGCAGGGCGGTGTTGTTCCATCGGATTGGGGATGACGATGTCCTGACGGTGGTCGATGCGGCGACGGGACGACGAATCTGGGAGCAACGCCAGGCGACGAGTTTTGTGGATGACATGGGTTCGGGGGACGGCCCCCGGGGGACACCCGCCGTTTCCGGCGGGCGGGTGTTTACTCTGGGGGCGGACGGCCGGCTGAGCTGCCATTCCCTGTCGGATGGACAGCGGCTTTGGTCGTTGCCCGCACGGGAGCAGTTTCAGGCGGACCCCGGATTCTTTGGGTTCGGATGCTCTCCCCTCGTGATCGACGGACGGGTGCTGATCAATATCGGCGGCCGTCCCGGGGCGGGACTCGTCGCGGTTGAGGCGGATTCAGGACGGGTTGCCTGGAAGTTGCGGGACGATGAAGCGGGATACGCATCGCCGGTGCCGGTCATGGAAACCCTGAATGGGGCGCGGACAGTGCTCTTTTTCAACCGAGAAGGGCTGGTGGGTGTCCAGGGCCGGGACGGGGTGGAACTATTCAATTTTCCCTGGCGCTCGCGGATCAGCGCGTCGGTCAATGCTGCAAGTCCGGTGGTGTCCGGCAACGAGGTGTTCCTCACCGCCAGTTATGGAACCGGCGCGGTGTTGTTGCGTCGTCGTGGCGGAAAACTGGAGACCGTCTGGTCGGGAGACGATTCGCTGTCCGCGCATTTTGCGACACCGGTTCTTCGTTCGGGATTCCTGTACGGGTTTCACGGTCGACAGGAACGGGGGGCGGAATTGCGGTGCGTTGACTGGGCGACGGGGAAGGTTCGGTGGCGTGCGGAAGGTGTGGGGCCTGGCTCCGTGGTGCTTTCCGCGGATCGGCTCGTGGTCCTGCTGGAGTCCGGGGAACTTCTGGTGGTCCGGGCCGAGCCCGATGCGTACTCCCCCATAGCCCGTGCGCAGATTCTTGGCCGCGCTGCCCGGGCGCCGCTCGCGATCGCGGGGGGAACCCTCTTTGCCCGGGATTCGCGCCAGTGGATCGCCGTTCGGATTGGGGGCGGCGCGAGGTGATTCCCGAAACCGGGAAATTCCAGTCCCGGTCCTGGAACCCACCGACGCGGTCCTGGTCCGGTCGTGATCAGAATGTGGGGGATGGGGAGAGTACGGAGCCAGGAAGCGGGCTGGCATGTTCCCTGCAGGTTGGCTTCGATCCAACCATGATGCCGCTGATTCGCGTCCGGAACCTTGAGAAGTCGTTTCCCACGAAGCCCAGTGCCACGTGGGTGCTCCGGCAGATCAATCTTGAGATCGAGGAGGGTGATTTCGTGACGTTCATGGGACCGAGTGGGGCGGGAAAATCGACCCTGCTGGGCATCCTGGGTCTCTTCGACAACGATTGGGAGGGGGAGTACAGCCTCGAAGGCCAGTCCGTGTCGTCCCTGAGGCCGCGCGACCGGGCCGCACTCAACCGCCGTCTCGTGGGTTTTGTGTTCCAGCGCTTCCACCTGCTCGAGGATCTAACCGTGGCCGAGAATCTCGATGCCCCGCTGAGCTACCGGGATTTGAAGAAATCCGAACGGGATGCCCTGGTGGCGGACACCCTGGACCGTTTTGGAATCGTCGGGAAAAAGGATCTGTTTCCCTCCCAGCTCAGCGGTGGACAACAGCAACTCGTCGCGGTCGCACGCGCCGTGATTGCACGTCCGAAACTGCTCCTCGCCGACGAACCCACGGGCAACCTTCATACCGGCCAGGGCAATGAGATCATGGACTTGTTCGAACGGCTGAACCGCGAAGGGACCACGATCATTCAGGTGACGCACTCCGAAGCCAATGCCGCGCGGAGTCGGCGCATCCTGCGGCTGCGGGACGGCTGGATGGAGACGTCCCAGCCCTGAAAATTCACCCCCATTCCGGTGTGGCTGGCTGCCCGTCCGCCGCCCGGGGGCGGGTGTGAATGATCCGGGCCGGGTGTCCCGCAGGGTCCGGACGGCGCAACAATGGCCGGGACCGGCAGAGCTTCGACTTGGACCCACTTTGCCTTCCGGCTAGGCTCGGGTCGTGAGTTTGAAGGATCAGATGACGGAGTTGGCGCGGGCGGCGAAGGGGGCTTCCCGCGAGTTGGCCTGTCTTAACACCGCGGAACGGAATCGCGCCTTGGAGGCGATGGCGGATGCCCTGGACCTGGCGGCGCCGCAGTTGCAGGAGGCCAATGCGCGGGATCTTCTGGTGGGCCGCGACCTTGGTCTGAGCGGCGCCATGCTGGATCGCCTGACCCTGACCCCGGACCGCATCCGCGCGATGGCCGCGGGGGTTCGTGAAGTGGCTTCCCTTCCGGATCCCGTGGGGCGCGTGCTGGATGAGCGGACGCGTCCCAACGGCCTGCTCCTCCGCAAGGTCAGTGTTCCCATCGGGGTTGTGGTCATCATTTACGAATCGCGTCCCAACGTGACGGCGGATGCTGCCAGCCTGTGCTTCAAGACGGGCAACGCCACGATCCTGCGCGGTGGCAAGGAGGCCCTGAATTCCAACCGGTTGATTGCGGAAACGATGGTGGCCGCCGGTCGACGCGTCCTGGGAGACCGGTTTCCGGGCGCCGCCATCCAGGTGGTGCCCACCCCCGACCGCGAAGCGGTTCCCGTGCTGCTGGGACTTTCCCAGTACGTGGACCTGTGCATGCCGCGGGGCGGGGAGAGTCTGATTCGCGCGGTGACCGAGTGTTCCCGGGTGCCGGTGATCAAACACTACAAGGGGGTCTGCCATGTCTATGTGGATCAGGAGGCCGACCTCGACATGGCGGAACAGATCGTTTTCAACGCGAAGTGTCAGCGTCCCTCGGCCTGCAATGCGGCCGAAACCTTGTTGGTCCATCGTGCGGTCGCTCCCCGGTTCCTGCCGTGTGTCAGCTCCCGTCTCGCGACGAAGAACGTCGAGTTTCACGCCGACGCCGACTCCCTGCCCCTGGTGAAGTTCGGGGTGGGCAATCGGACCTCCGTGGTCCGTCCGGTGGCCGGTGCGGACTTCGAAACCGAATACAACGACTACGTGATCAACGTCGCGGTGGTGGACGACGTGGCGGCAGCCATCCGTCACGTGAACCAGCACGGCTCGGCGCACAGCGACGCCATCGTGACCTCCAATGCGGCAACGGCGGACCGCTTTCTCAAGGAGGTTGATTCGGCTGCCGTGTACTGGAACGCCAGCACGCGCTTCACCGACGGAGGCGAATTTGGCATGGGCGCCGAGATCGGCATCAGCACCGACAAGATTGGCGCCCGGGGACCGATGGGCCTTGAGGAATTGTGCAGCTACAAGTGGATTGGGGTGGGCTCCGGACAGATCCGCGGCTGACGCCAGCGTCCGGTCCATGCATGCTCCGACTTTCTGATGAAGGCACTCCAACTCTCCGAACCCCGATCCTTCCGAATCCTGGAGATTCCGGACCCGTCCGCTCCCGGCCCGGGTGAGGTGCTGGTCCGGATCCATCGGGTCGGGATCTGCGGGACGGATTTCAGCGGCTACCTGGGCAAGATGCCGTTTTTCAGTTATCCGCGGATTCCAGGACACGAGCTGGGGGTCGAGGTGTTGGCGGTGGGGGAGGGGGTTACGCGGGTGCGGACGGGAGACCGTTGTTCGGTGGAACCCTACCTGAACTGCCAGCGGTGTTCCGCCTGCCGCCGGGGACACACCAACTGCTGTGAGCAAAACCAGACCCTGGGCGTGATGTGTGATGGCGGGCTCTGCGACCGGATGCTGCTGCCGGAGCGGAAACTGCATCCCGCTCCCGGACTCAGCTGGGAGCAGGCCGCCCTGGTGGAGACGCTGGCCATCGGCTGCCACGCGGTGAATCGGGGGGCGCCACAGGCTTCCGAGAATGTTCTGGTGGTGGGCGCGGGGCCCATTGGGCTTTCGGCGATCGAGTTCGCGAAGCTGAGCGGGGCCCGGACGCTGGTCATGGACATGAATCCGCGCCGGTTGGAGTTTGTCCGGGACGTCATGGGGGTTCCCGACACGCTGCTGGTCCGCGGGGACGGATCCGAGTTGACGGCGCTGTCGGAGGCCACCGGGGGTGAACTGGCGCACGTGGTGGTGGATGCCACCGGATCCAACCGCTCCATGAGCCAGGCCCTTCAGTACTGCGCCTTTGCCGGCAGGCTGGTGTATGTCGGGATTACCCAGGCCGAACTGACGTTTCCCCATGCGCCGGTGCTGCACCGGCGCGAGCTCACGGTGCTCGCGAGTCGGAATGCGCTTCCCGGAGACTTTACCCGCATCATCGGCCTGATTGCGGACGGGCGCATCAACACCCGGCCCTGGATCACCCATGAGGCAGCGTTTGCGGACGTGCCCGGGCGGTTTGCCGACTGGTTGAATCCCGAGGCGGGTGTGATCAAGGCCGTCGTCAGTCTGGATTGAATCCGGCGCGGCGGACCGCGTCCACCGAGGTCAACATGCATCGTCGCGCCGCCTTCACCCTGATTGAATTGCTGGTGGTCATTGCGATCATCGCCATCCTGGCCGGCCTGCTCCTGCCGGCATTGGGGCGGGCCCGGGCCAAATCCCTGGGGGCGGTCTGCCAGGGCAACCTCCGACAGTTGCAGATCGGCGGTCAGCTCTACTCCGCTGAAAATGCGGACCGGATCGTCCACAATCATGGCGTCGGAGAGACCCGGGCGCGTCGCGACAACTGGGTCAACAATGTCCTCAATTGGGAGGACTCCGAAGAAAACACCAATACGGTCTATGTCACCGGGGGAAAGCTCGCCCCATTTGTCGGCCGGTCGTTGGGGGTTTTTCGTTGTCCGGCGGACACCTCCAAGTCGCTCGTCGGCGTGAGGACGCGCAGCCTCTCGATGAACTCGCTGGTCGGGGATCCCGGGGAACTGACCAACAAGTTCAATCCGACCCTGGTGCAGTACTTCAAGGAATCCGAGGTGGGCACGCCCTCGGCCATTTTTGTGTTTCTGGACGAACATCCGGACACCCTCAACGACGGATTCTTCATGAACCGTCTGGAGGAGGCGCCGAAGTGGGGAAACCTGCCGGCGTCCTTTCATGCAGGGGCGGGCAACTTCGCGTTTGCGGACGGTCATGTGGAGTCCCACCGCTGGGTGGTTACAGCGGGTTCGGATGCGACCGTTCGTCCGAATGTCAAAGGCGGGGCCGGCGGCGTCTTTGCCATCTCCAATCTCGCCGATTGGAACTGGTTGAAGGAGCGAACCAGCGTGCGGCGTCCCTGACCCGGATTTGCGCGGGCTGGCGGTTTGCGCTGGCCACCGTGCGAGTTCCTGTTTTGGGTTTCTCCCGACGTCCCGCAATGAAACTCGATTCCCACCAGCACTTCTGGCGTTACGACGCCGGCCAATATCCCTGGATACCCGCGGGGTCCCCCCTTCAGCGCGACTGGCTTCCCGCCGACCTGGCGGCACTGCAGGCACCCTTGGGGTTTGGCGGCTCCATTGCAGTCCAGGCCCGACAGTCCCTGGCGGAATCCCATTGGCTGCTCGGTCTGGCGGATGCGGATCCGCGGATCCTTGGAGTCGTCGGTTGGGTGGACCTGCAATCGGACTCCGTGGAGGAGTCGCTGGCGGCGTTGGCGGCACACCCGAAGTTCGTCGGTGTTCGCCATGTGGTGCAGGATGAACCGGACGACCGGTTCATGCTGCGCCCGGCGTTCCTGCGGGGATTGGGCCGCCTGCGGGCGCATGGGTTGACCTATGACCTGCTGGTGTACCCGCGGCAGTTGCCGGCGGCCATCGAAGTGGTGCGCCAATTTCCGGAGCAGCCGTTTGTTCTCGACCATATCGCCAAGCCCCTGATCCGGGATGGAGTCGTGGCGCCGTGGTGCGAACGGATCCGCGAGCTGGCGCGCTTTCCAAACGTGTGCTGCAAGGTGTCGGGAATGGTGACCGAGGCGGATCACCGTTCGTGGAAGCCGGATCAGTTTCTTCCCTATCTCGACTGGGTGCTGGAGGCGTTCGGGCCGGGGCGTCTGATGTTCGGATCCGATTGGCCCGTGTGCCTGTTGGCGGCGACCTATCCGGAGGTTCTGGAACTGGCCACGGAGGCGCTGGTCGCGCGCGCGGGTTGGACTGCGGCGGAGCAGGACGCCTTTTTCCAGGGCAACGCCCGGCACTTCTATCTCGACTGACCCTGCCCGGGCTTGGGTTCGGCCGGAATCGTCCTCGAGGCGTTCCTGCATTCGCCGCTTGCCTGTCCCTTTGACGGGCAGGCAAGGTCTCGCCGTTTCAACGGAAGCAGATATGGCTGATCTTAACGGTAATCTTCTTGTCGCCCAGTCGGGAGGGCCTACGTGCGTCATCAACTCCAGCATCGCGGGAGTCATCACCGAGGCGGGCCGCCACGAGGTCATCGAGGAGATTTACGGGGGGCTGAACGGCATCCTCGGAATCCTGAACGAGCAGCTCATCGACCTTGGGGACGAGCGGGCCCGGACGATCGAGGGGTTGCGCCATACCCCGGCCGCGGCCCTGGGCACCTGCCGCTACAAGATCAATTTCGACAAGAAGCCCGAGCAGGCCGCGCGGGACATGGACCGGCTGTTTGAGGTCCTCGCGGCGCACAACATCCGGTACTTTTTCTACGCCGGGGGTAATGACTCCCAGGACACCGCCCACAAGATTCATCTGGAGGCAATCAAGCGGGGCTACGCGCTTCGAGTGATGGGCGTTCCCAAGACGATCGACAACGACCTTCCGCACACGGACCACTGCCCGGGCTATGGGTCCGTGATCAAGTACAACTCGGCCACCGTGATGGAGGTGGGGCTCGACGTCAGTTCGATGGCCACCGACGACGGATCGTGCTGCATCATCGAGGTCATGGGGCGCGCTGCCGGCTGGATCGCCGCCGGCACCGTGCTCGCCAAGCAGGGGGACGCCGCGCGCCCGCCGCATGTCATCCTGCTC
>JAEUHD010000329.1 GCA_016793645.1 Verrucomicrobiales bacterium | reverse complement strand
GCCGTGCGGGAAGTCCGCGAGGAACTTGGCATCACTCTGAATGGCCCGGCGGAGCGCATCCTGCGTCTCGAGGCCACCCCGGAAACCGGCTGGGAATTCTGCTGGGTGTACCGGGCCCGGCACGAGGGACCCTTCCTGCTTCAAGTCAGCGAAGTCCGCGGCGGCGGATGGTTCACACCAGAAACCATCCGAGCCTGGATGACGGCGCGTCCCGACGATTTCGCCAGTTGCTTTCGAGTCTTGTGGGGCCGGCTCCATCCGTAAGCCGGAGCCGCCTCCCCGTTTCGCGGGGAACCCATCCCGGGCTAGGGTACCCGCACCAATCGGAAGAAGGCCGTCCGACTGGAAGGCGACACCGTCAATCGGTAGAAACCACCGGCCGACGTGGGCGCCTCCGGCAAGGGAGCCCACGACGCCGGAAGTTCGAGAGTGGTCGTGGACTGCAACACCGGGATCCCACTCGCCACGGGCCAGGACAATTGAGCCCGGCCGTCGGGGAGCAGAACGAGACTCAAAACGACCGGTCCCACCGTGGCTCCCACGGTCGGGCCACCCGGATCCACGATCACGTTGTCTGCGACGCCATCCGCATCCCCCACGCCCCCATCGACCAAATGCAGGACAATCGTATGGGAATCCACGATCTCAGCCCCCGGAACCAGCGGCGTGTCCGGATTCCAGGGAAACTCGCGGTACACCGAAGTCGCCGGATCCAACTTGTAGTACCGGGTCCCGGAAGGCAGTTCCGCCTGAAATCGGAGGCTCACCGCAACGTGCTCACCGGGAACCCGAAGCCCTTCAAGACGGAATCCGATCAGGCCCATCGGAAACTCCACTCCGTCAGGAAGCGGCCCGGGTGGAAGCGTGGTGGTGACATCGACCAAACGCCTGGAGGGACTCGAAACGGTCACGTACGGAGCGCCCGCAACCGCCGTCGGAAGCGAAGTGACGTCGGACTGACGTGCGTCGGGCAGCGAATCGAGGTTGCCATCCCCGTCGTTGGGTCCGGCCGCCTCCGCGGCATCGGCCACCCCGTCCACATCCGCCGCAGCGACGACGTTCAACTGAAATGGTGCCACGTACGGTTCGCTTCCCTCGGTCACCCACACCCTCACCTCCAGACGGGCAGTGCCATCAACGCCGGCGCGTACCGGCAGATTGAGGCTATCGGAACCTCCCAAATCGACGACCCCCGGCGGTCTTGAGAACATTCCTCCGACCACCGAATCCGAGATCACCACAACCTCCCATCGGGCAAACGGGCGTCGGATCGAAAACGGCACGTTGACCTCCGACGGGATCGCCGATCGAAGGACCGTCTGTGCACCGGCGAGACCCCGGATGGGATTTCCAAGAATTTCAACGCGGTGGTCCTCGACCTCCCCGTCCACCGCCTCACCCACTGGGGAGTCCACCCCGGTGGAGCTGAAACGGAATCGTGCGATCCGCGTACCCGCCGCAAGACCCGGCGGCACGTCGAAACGCAGGTCATTGGCTCCGGTGGACAGATCCACCCCGGTCCGATGGTTCGCGATCCGCTCCCCGGATTCCTCCCAAGCCCCATTTCCGTTGTAGTCGATCCACGCATCCAGTTTGCCCGGCCCCTGGGCGAAGACGGTGAAGTGTCCCGGGGTTGCCGGATACAGGGGCTCTGGCAGGACCCCATCCTCATCGTCGGAACCCGCCGGGGCCCGATCATCGCCGTCCGACTGATCGGAGGGCAGGCCATCCGGATCCCCATCCACCCGGCCCAACGCAACGAGGAAGTGTTCCGGATGCGCGCCGGCCCACAGGAGATGACGGGCGCCATTGTCGGCCATGCGCGTCGCGAACGGCGCTGGAGCGTCCCCAAAATCCCGGGCAAAGCGCAGCGTCCACCAGTCGCTGAACGCAGAGCCGCCATCGTTGGAGACCTTCACCCGGAACTGGGTGCCCTCCTGTTCGGGGAGCAGGTCCGAAGCCGGCAAAATCACCTGGGGCCGATCCGTGGGCAGCCCCCATTCGACCGGGTCCGTGGCGCCCGGCGGGAGGCGATACCACTGAAACTGAAACGGCCCCGCTCCGCTGGGGGAGGCCAGGAGCGACAACTCCCCGAGGCCCACCAAGACCGGGGCATCCGGCGGTTCCAGCGGGGGAACGGTCGGAGGCATCCGCTGAAACGTTGCGGACACCCGGGTGGGCCCTGAAAGGACGACTGTGCGCCGATCCGGAGCGCCGGCATCGTCGCCCCCGGTCCACCCGGCAATACGCCATCCGAACTCCGGATGGGCGGTCAAGGTCACGATGACTCCTTGTTCGAAACGGGCCTCCGTCACGATCGGACTCTGAATACCCGGCGGATCACTGGTCACCGTGCCCCCGCCGTCCGCTGAAAGGTCCACGGTCAACAGATGCAACGGAACGAACCGCGCTGTGATGGCGCGATCCTCCGACATCCGAACACGGATGCTGTTGGGGTCCGTGGGAATGGGATCGAAAACTCCCTCCCAGTGGACCGCGGTGAAAGGACCCGGAAACGCCTTCAGTTCGACGAGGGCACCGTCGTTTGGTGTCCGGACGCACGACTCAGCCACCGCAGAATCGGCGCAAGGTTCATAGGTGGTCGTGCCAAAGGGCGGAAATCCCGGACGCACAATTTTCACAAGCCCGGAACCTGAACCCGCCGCAGTGACTGTCAGTCTTCGGACCCTCACGAACAGCGCATTGACTTCCCTGCGACCGACCAAAGGCAGCACGCGCTCGACCGAAGAGGAACCATCGTCCCACCCGCGGAATTCGGAGCCGTCGTCAGGTTCCGCTCGGAGCGTGACCGACGTTCCCGTGGGAAAAAGAGCAACACATCCGGACCCGTCGGTGGTGGAACAGTCAATTCCCGGGGACCGCGGCGGATCGACGACGGTGCTCCTCACCCGTCCTCCGCCGCCGCCACTCAACCGGACGGTGAGGGGAACCAATTGCGAAAACCGAGCGCGGGCGCTCCGGATCTCCGTTGCACTCGTCGTGATTCTTCGCGGATTGGCGTGCGCCTCCGGTCCGTCACCGATGACGTCCTGCCATCGCACAAACTCCCAACCTGAAGCCGGCTCGGCGGTCAGGACAACTTCGGTTTCCCCGGGGTACTGGTAAACGCAATCGCCACTGGAACAGTCCTCCGCCCCACCAGAGGGACCCGTAAACTGAATGGAACCAGTTCCATTGACACCAAGCAGGAGGGTATGGGGTCGAACCACATACGTGACCGTCACTTCGCGGTCGGTGGAGAGGTCCACAATTCGGACATTGGGATCCGTTCCTGACAAACCGTCCTCCGACCAGAGCACGTCGACGCCCGACGGCGGAAATGCACGTAAGAAGTAGTACTGTCCCAGGCTGGGCGGGTCCAAAAGCGCATCCCATGGAGTCGCCGCAGTCGCCGCCCCGATCCGCGTAGAGAACAGCCCCGACTGCAGTCGCACCTCGACTTGTCCAGCCGTCCTAGGAGGAAGAAGTGAAACCGCCAGGCGGACGCCCGCAACAAAATTGGCGGTCACCGTTCGTGCGGAGTCCAGGGTCACTCGAATGGTCGTCGGCGGAGTCGCCGTATCCACCGCTTCGAACGGCCCGCCACTCCAACCAGTAAACCGCGAACCAAAGCCCGCGACCGCACGAAGGGTCACCGTTGTCCCAACGGCATAGTGCTGACTGCACGACGGACTTCCGACACCACAGACAAACCCCGGTTCCGTTGCAGGCTCCACGGACTCGGATCTCACTTCGCCCGTGCCATCGCCCGTCTTCTGCACACTCAGCAGCGGCCCGCCGGCCAGAAACGCCGCCTGCACCGACTGATCCGAAACGAGGAGCACCTCCTGATCAACCGAGGATCCGGTGACGGCACCACTCCAGGTCACGGAGCCACCGTCGCCCGGAATCGCATGGAGCCGGACGGTGCTTCCCGGCGGATAAACTCGTTCATACGGGGTGGAGGAGCCCGTCAGAACCTCAGTCGGTATCGAGATCGAGCCCGGCGGAGGGGTGACCGATACCCGAACGCTTCCTCCGCTCCCGACCGTCAAGGAAAGCCGTGTCGCCGGCGTTCCAGACAAATTGACCGTCCGTTCGCGGTCCATGAAGACATCCCGGACATATCCCCGTCCATTGCCGTCGCCCGTCCAAAACGGAACTGAAGAGGCGGTGGGAGTCGCCCGTAAACGGACCGTGTTTGAAAAGTCGGCGAAGACCGTCGCAGGTCCTGCGGAGGTGTTGACATCGATTCCCGGCGGATCGCTCACGAGGTGCCATCCCTCGCCCACCTGCACCGTCAGGCGTGAAAGCGCTGGTGACACGGGATCGGCGAGGAGGACTTGGAACAGATTGGCCCTCACCGTGGACGAATTGATCCCTCCCACCAGTGCGGCCCCGTCCGCGAGGATCACTCCGGAAACGACATTGCCAAAGAACGAGGGCATCAGCGGGTCCTCCGGTGGACTGAAATGCTGGTCCACCGCTCCATTGGGGAGCAACCTGACGAGACGCCCCCGCCCGGGCGTACCCGGTCCCTGGGCCCCAAGGGACCGGCCACCGGCCACGACCTTCCCGTCCGATTGTAGGCCGACCGCGTGGACGGCATTATCGAGTTCATAGCGCTCCACATGGAGCGGATCGTCTGAACCGGACGGTACAAATTCGGGCAACGCATTTCCCGAGACGAGGTCGAGGAAGCCCAACCGTAGACGAGGTTGACCGCCGATACTCGCGAAGACCCCTCCCGCAAGAATCCTCCCCCCGGACGGGTCGGCGACCAACGCATAGACCGGGCCGTCGGGTTCCGGCCTGAAGCCAGCATCCAGTGTTCCATCAGGGCGGATTCGAGCGAGATTCCTAATCGCGGTCGGCGCAGAGGGGCTTGAGGCCAACTTGATCCCATCGAAAATGCCTCCCACCAACAGGCTGCCGTCGGATTCCACTGTGAGACAATTCACTTCGAGCGCAGAACCACGACCACTGGTGGGAACCATTCGGAAGGAACCGTCGGACGCGCCCGAGGGAAATATTCGAGTCAGCATCGCGGCGAATGGAGCGGAGGCACCGGGAGTCAGGATGGCGCGGCCTCCGATAATGATCTTCTGGTCTGAGGGTTGGACCACAATCACCGTCGGCTCCGAGGGAAGATCACGGAAAAACCCGTTGTCCACGGCACCATCCGAAAGCCTGAATCGAACCAACTCCTGAACACCCGCCCCCACCAAGTTGTTAAACCGCCCCGCCGCTACCACGTAATCCGGGCCACCCACTCCGTCCGCATCCAAAAGTGCTACGGAAACGATTTGCGCCACAGGAGGCAGGGCAGGAGGATCCGGTGGGGGCGGTTCTGGCTCCGGGGCCGAATCGTACGGCTTGAACGTATTGTCCAAGGTACCGTCGGGGTTCAGGCGGACCAGGCACCCCAGCCACTCGGGATCCCCGGCGTTTCGAACGAACGGTGTCGGAAACTCCCCGGCCACCAGGATCTTTCCGTCGGACTGGCGGACCATGGATCGAATTGGCCCCTGCACGGCGGCACGGACTGCCGCCAGGTTGAAGTCAGGATCAAGGCCCGGGGTGTCCGCGGCGCGCACCCGTGACGTCAGGCACGCCGCAAGAAGGCATCCCACACAGGAAGCGACGATGCGGGGGAAGAAGGCATGTCTTTTCATGGCAAATGGATGTCGGGTTTGAAATCTTCGGAGGAAGGAATCTCGCAGGCGATGGATGCCTTGGCGGGTCGAGTGGTGTGGGCGACTAAAGGACAGTCATGGTTCCCGGGCAATCGGGAAAAATCGACGCGGAAACCGGCTCCGACACCGGTTCCTACGAGGAATCTTCGGAAAGGTGACCCACCCGCGACCGACATGGCCCACGGGGAACCTGGTCCTACCTCGAGCGGGCCTCGAGGAATGCCTTCAATTCCGCGGCCATGACACCGCCAAAGCCCGGGACTTCCTCCAGTTGTTCCAGGGTGGCCAGCCTCAGGCGCTGGACCGAGCCAAACCGCTTGAGTAGCGCCTTCTTTCGGGCATCTCCGATTCCGGGAAACTCATCGAGCAGGCTCTCGGAGATTTTCCTCAGGCGCAGTTGGGCATTGTAGGTGTTCGCAAACCGATGCGCCTCGTCCCGAACCCGCTGCAGGAGTTTCACTGCCGGGCTGTCCAACCCCAGACGCAGCGGTTCGGAGCGATCCGGCAGATGGATCTCCTCGAACTCCTTCGCCAATCCCAGGACGGGGATTGACTCCAGGCCCAACGCCTGAAGTTCCTTGCACGCCGCATTCAACTGCCCCCGGCCGCCATCAATCAGGATCAGGTCGGGGAGTCGGGCGCGAGTTCCCGGACGCGGCACCCAAGGAGCGTCGAGCCCGGAACCATCGGCCACCGCGGGAGACGAAGCGGGAACCGCCGCGGCATCCACGTCCGCAGGCAAGGGTCGCGACCGAATCGCACGGCTGACATCGTCCACGGCACGCTGCAGTTCCCGGGGGCTGGCCTCGCCGCCGTCATCCGCGGTCCCGCGCTCCGGACGCCCCGTCCTCATCTCCGTCAGGAGCCGCGTGTACCGCCGCCGGATCGTCTCCGCCATGCTTGCGAAGTCGTCCTGTTGGGTGACGGACTTCATGCGAAAGCGCCGGTAACTCGAACGGTCCGGACGCCCCTGCCAAAAACTCACCATGGA
>JAEUHD010000321.1 GCA_016793645.1 Verrucomicrobiales bacterium | reverse complement strand
AAGAGCGATCGATCCGGGCCTCCTGGAATGGGCAGGAGGGAGAACAGGGCGACGGCGAAAACGGCACTTGCGAACAGTCGCACGCGATCACGAGCCTGTGGGGGCCGCCAGGACGGAGCGCCGTGGATCAGTCCGTCCACCCGTTGCCCGAGTTCAGATCGGAAGCGGCCTCCCGCGACACCGAGTCCGCGAACCGGACCGGGCGGAAGCAAATCCCGGCCGAGTTGGATCAGGGACTCCGCCAGGGATGCGGGACCTTGGGGGACGAGAGAACTGGCCGAATCCGCCGTGGCCTCCGCTGCGGCCTGGAAGCGGCGGCGCATCCACCACGTTGCGGGATGCCACCACGTCAGAGCGACCAGCAAATCGGCGCAGGCCAGCCACGCGGGATCCCGTCCGGCCAAATGGGCCAGTTCGTGTGCCATCATGGCCTCCTGTTGCGCCGGACTGAACCGCACGGTGAGGTCCCGGGGCACGGCGATCGTCGGACGAAACACTCCGAACGCGACCGGCCCTCGAAGACCGGACCATGCGCACAGGTGGACGCGGTGGAGTCCGAGTTTGGGGGCCAGGGATTCGAGAATCTCCCGGGCGTCCGAGTTCCCGGGTTGGGCGTGCGTGCGAGCCCTCAGCAGCCACAGGCGAACGGCCAACGCCCGTCCGCCGAAGAGTCCCGTGCCTCCCAACCAGAGCCATAGCGGCCACCAAACGGCGCCGCGGGTCGGCTGGGCAGGCGGCGGGTTCCCCGAGTCCTGCCAGGGAATCGTGGCGGATGAGATGTCATCAACGGTGGGAGGCTTTGAAACCGTCGCCACGATTCGCCGGGCTGCCGTGGTCCCCGAATTCGCCGGGCTGGAATGGAATCGCCAGATTTGGCGAAGTCCGGTCAGTTCACCCAGCATGAGCAGTACCACGGCCAGCAGGGCTCCCTGCCAGATACGTTTCCGAGTTGGAGAAGATGTCGAGATACGGGCGAACGCTTCTGCAAGGCCGGCCAGTGTGGCGATTTCGACGACCAGCAAAACGAGGGTGCGCCCCCAGAACTCCAGATCGGGCGGATTCACAGGGTCCTCCTCTTCCGCTTGGCGTCCTTGATGAGCTTCTCCAGTTGGTCGAGTTCCGAGGCGCTGACCTCGCGGCTCGTGAGCAGGTGACTGACGGCGTCGGCCAGGCTCCCTTCAAAGAGCCGTTCCACCAGGTGCGCTCCGACGCTTCGATTGACCTCCTCCGCGGCAACGCGGGCCTGGTAGAGAAAGGTCCGTCCCTCCTCGCGGTGCGAGACCAGCCCGCGCGCCTCCATCTTCCGCAACATGGTGGCGACGGTGGTGTAGGCGAGGTCGCGTTCCGGTTTCAGCGCCTCGTGGACGGTGCCGACCGGCGCGTCGGGACGCTCCCAGAGCACCTGCAGAATGCGCAGCTGCAGGTCGCCCAATCGGTGGTGGAGGTTTGGCTTCATGCGTAGGACGACCGTGGTAATACTACCATGGTAGTTTGTTGGTCAATAGGAATCCGGCCTGGGGTGGGCGCATTCGGACACCGCCCCCGCGCAGCGCGGGCCGGGTTCGTAGTGCAGGCTTCAGCCTGTAGCTCGGGTGGGCCATGGCGAGCATGGGGTGGGGAGCAGCCTAAAGGCTGGACTACGAACGAGTGGCGCGGAATGGAGTGTAGGTAGTGCAGGCTTCAGCCAGTGGGTTCGTAGTGCAGGCTTCAGCCTGTCAGTTCGGGGGCGCCATGGCGGCGTGGGGGCTGTCGGCGGGCTTGCGTTGGGGCGGCCCGGTTGCAGTGTTCTGATCGTGAGAATCCCCAGGCGCGCAAGTGCGGTGCGGCGTTTTGCGTTGCCGGGGTTTTCGCTGACGGAGCTCCTGGTCGTGATCGCGGTGCTGGCCGTGTTGTCGGCACTGGTGCTTTCGGCCCTTCCCGGGGTTCGGGAACGGGGAAAGCGAAGTGCGTGCCGCGGAAATCTCCGCCAGTGGTCGCTGGGTCTCCACCTGTACGGTGCCGACAACCAGGATCTCCTGCCGGAAGGACGAATCCCGCTGCGCACGGCCGTTTATCTCCCCCTGGTTCCCACCCATGGAGCCCGGGCGCTCGCGTCGTATGCCGGATCCTCCAACATTCTCGACTGCCCCAATGTGCGTCCGATGCTGCTGAGTTCGAATGAGTGGCGCTGGCCCTACGAGCGGGATTCCCTGCAACTGGGCTACCTGTACCTGGGAGGGCGGGGGCCGAACCGCTGGGAGGCGACCGGGGGACCGGTGACCTCGGCATGGGTATCTCCCGCACGCCTTTCCGGGGATCCACAGGCCACTCTCGTTGCCGACCTGACCTATGCGGCCCCGTGTGTCAGCCGCATCGTGGCGGCCCATGGCCGCACGGGCTTCGTCGTCCGGACTTCGCGCCTGTCCCAGAGGGACGCCCCGGGCTATGTCGCGGAAGTCCTGGCGGTCGCGGGCGGTGCGAATGTCGCCCGACTGGACGGTTCCGTGGAGTGGCGGGAACGGCGCCAACTGCGGTGGTATCGCGGCGCCTATGAGGGACCGATGGACAACACCGTCTGCATGGCGGCGTGGTGACGGTTCCTTACTGGGCCGGGAATTGTCAGGCGACGCATGGGAAGACGCCGGCTCGTTCTCGCCTCGACCGACTGCGACGTTCCGTTGAGGACGCAGTGGGTGTCTCGGAACCTCGCCTCCTACGGGGACTTCGCGGGGGCACCGTAGGCGCGGGTGAGGTACTCGGTGAGGATCGGGACTTGATTGCTCGAGACGGAGGCTCCGAAGCGGGCGCGCATCTTCTCCACGCCCGCGGTCCACTGGGCGCGGGTGAGGGGCGGTTGCGTGGTGATGTAATCCAGCGAATGGCACTGGGAGCAGGTCGCGATCACCAATCCGGCGCCCTCGCCCGGTTGGACGGACGGCTGTCCGGCGGGAAGGACCAGGGCGTCGCCGGCGAATGGATTCCGTGCCGGCTCGACGGACACGAAAGGTTCGGCGCCGAACGCCAGCAACGCCGGGAGGCATCCGAGCATCCACCCAGCGGTCCGATGTCCGATGCGGAGGCTCTCCGGAGAGTTCATCCTCGAGGAAGGGTGCTTCATGTGACGTTGACCTCCACGGGTTCCACGCAGTTCCGCATGTAGCCGGACGGGTTCCAGAGCGGTTCCATCGGCTGGGATTGTCCAAGGCGGTTGGTGGCCCGCGCCATCAGGGTGACGGTGCCAGCGCGCGAGGGAGTCCAGGGAATGGTCCATTCGCGGAAGGCGTAGTTGCCGAGGCTGGTTCCGAGTTCCGCGGCCTGCCAGCGACGTCCACCGTCATCCGAGAACAGCACCTCGCGGATGCCGTGGCCGTCATCGAACGCGATGCCGCGCACGCGCGTTTCCGTGCCGGTCCGAATCGCGGTGCCGGCGGCGGGGCTCGTGATGAACGACCGCACGTTGAGTCGGGAAATCGGGACGGTCCGTTTCGGGGTCGTGCCCGGCGCGATGGCGGCGCACGGGTCGTCGGGAATGCGATAGCCCGGATTCATCCAGAATCCCTTGAACTCGCCGTCGATGGCGGTGATTTCACTGACCTGCTTGATCCAGTAGGTGCCGTAGTAGCCCGGAATCACCAGGCGCAGCGGGAACCCGTTCAGCCAGGGCAGCGGCTCCCCGTTCATTTCGTAGGCGAGGAGCAGTTCCGGACTCAGGGCGAGGTCGGGTTCCAGCGTCTTGACGAAATCCGGCGTGGCCGGGAGTGCGGGAGTGTCAAGTCCGTTGAACAGGATCTGGGTGGCCTCGGGCTTGAGTCCCGCGGCCTTCAAGACGTCCGCAAGCCGGACGCCCTTCCAGCGGGCGCATCCCATGGCACCGTGGCCCAACTGTCCACCTGCAACCCGCGGCTCGAAGAAACCGCGGCTGTTCCCCGAGCACTGGAGCACCGCGACGGTCTCGACGGATTCGAACTTCGCGATCAGTTCGGCGACGGACAAGGACAGGGGCGTCGTCACCTTTCCTCCGACGCCCAGGCGGAAGCGGTCCGGTTGCAGCAGTTCCGGCGGGGGCGGGGCGTTGGTGAGGTGATACCGGACGAAGAACGCGTCGTTCGGTGTCAGCAGGCTTTCGTTGAAGACGCTGAAGGGGGTCTCGAGTTGGGGCGGTCGCGCGGTGAGCCGGATCAAGGGACGCTTCTGGGGATACTTCACCAACGGACGCGTCCCGTTGGCGAACGGGAGCGTGGTGGTGGAGGCGTCCGCACCCCGCAGCGCGGGCCACGCCGCGGCGGCGGCGCCGCTCCAGGCGAGGAATTGGCGGCGGGTGAGTGCCCCGTCGTTCCGGGCATTGGATCCTGGCCGGTTCACGCCCAGACCTCCGATTCGCGAAGCTGTTTCAGGAGGAGGTCGCCGAGATCGGTCGCGCTGCTGACGCTGAAGAAGCGGATCCCGCGTCCGGAACAATACTCGCGGAGGCGTTGCACGTAGTTGGCCACGGTTTGTTGGTAGGCTTTAAGGCGGTACTTGCCAAAGGTGACCTCCTGCTGTCCGCCGGTCTCCGAGTCCACCAGGCGAAGATCCCCGAACGCGGTGGGATCGAGTTCCTCCGGGGCCAGGATCTGGACGGCGCTGATCTGGAATCCGCGTCCGATCAACGCGCCGAGCCCGGTCTCGTATCCGGCCGGGTCGAGGAAGTCACTCAGGACGACGGCAACCCCCGCCTGGCGGGCCTCCATGGCGCCGCGTTTGAGGGCGCCGTTGAAGTCGGCGGCGCCGGATGCCGTGAGCGCGGTGAGATTCTGGAAAAACGGCATGGAGGACTTTTTGCCCCGGATGGACCGGAGGGCGCCTTCCCTCGCCGCCTGGGGGAGCCTGCCTTCCGGGACGCGGTCCGAGGGTTCGCGGATTTCGGGGCCGGGAAAGACATTGACCGCGACGCGGTCGAATCCGCAGAGAGCCACATATCCGACCGCGGCCGCGACGCGGCGGGCGAAGTCGAACTTCGAGGGAGTGCCGAAATTCATGCTCTCGCTCGCGTCGAGAAAGATCCGAACCGGCAGTTCGCGTTCCTCCTCGTAGAGCTTGAGGAAGAGCCGGTCGAGCCGGCCGAAGAGATTCCAATCGAGATAACGCAGATCGTCACCGAGGACGTAATTCCGGTGGTCGGCGAACTCCACGCTCAGTCCGCGCGCACGGCTCCGGCGTTCGCCCTTCAGGGAACTCTTGGCCCGGCGCGCCGCGAGCATCTGGACCTGCTCCAGGCGGCGGAGCAGTTCGGGCGTGAGGAGGGCGCTCATGAATCGGAACCGTTGGCGGACGCGCAGAGCTTTGCTGACGGACGCCGGCACACAAGCCCGGAACGGAGGGAATGGATGGGAATGGGTGGGGCCCCATCCTCGGACGGAGCCGGGTGGAGCCGCGCTGCCGCGCGGTTCTGACGTTCGTTCGCGGCGGTGCAGCCGCGGACCGGATGCGCGCTGGAATGAATTTGGGGGTGTGTTCGCGGTTGCGTGCCGGTCCTCCGCACGGGGGTGCGGAGGAGAGGTCACCCGCAGGCGGCAGCCTGCAGCCACTGGAGGGTCGGGTGGTGCCGATTCGAGTGGGTGGAGCCGCGCTGCCGCGCGGTTCTGAGGTTCGTCCTCGGCGGTGCAGCCGCGGACCGGATGCGCGCTGGAATGAATTTGGGGGTGTGTTCGCGGTTGCGCGTTGGTCCTCCGCACTGGGGTGCGGAGGAGAAGTCACCCGCAGGCGGCAGCCTGCAGCCACCGGAGGGTCGGGTGGAGCCGATTCGAGTGGGTGGAGCCGATTCGATTCGGGTGGAGCCGCGCTGCCGCGCGGTTCTGACGTTCGTTCGCGGCGGTGCAGCCGCGGACCGGATGCGCGCTGGAATGAATTTGGGGGTGTGTTCGCGGTTGCGTGCCGGTCCTCCGCACGGGGGTGCGGAGGAG
>JAEUHD010000315.1 GCA_016793645.1 Verrucomicrobiales bacterium | reverse complement strand
GTTCGCCGACCACACGCATTCGCGGAACTGGTACAAGGGTTGGCCCGCGGTTCTGGACGACATCCAGCCCGACCGACACCGCACCGGGGGCGCGTCCCCCGATCATTCCTCCGGTTCCGCCAATTACCTGTATGCCTGCGGACACGTCCTGCCGTTGTCGGCACGTGCCCTGAAGGAACGGGTGGATCGCGGCGAAAACATCGCCCGTCCGCCCGAGTAACCGTCCCCCAATTCATCAACCTCCACGCTCGTTTTGAATTCCATGAAAAATCTTCTGATTCCCTGCTTTGCCGCCGGATGCCTTGCCTCCGGGGTTTCGGCACTGGCCGCGGTTCCCATCGCCACCGGGCACACCGACGTCGGCATCGCCTATGAGGCGGGCGCGTTCGACCTCCACGTCCACGACGAGGAGAACGACACCGAGTATTCGCCGGCCGATGCGCTGCTGGTGGTCCGGTCCCAGGCGCTCCAATATTCACCGGGGGGCGATTACAGTTTCCTCGGGCCCAAGGGCACCCCGGTGTGGGTCCTGCCGGCCACTCAGAATCCGGACCTCCTGTTCCTGGGCATTGGTGCCGAGGAGTTGATCCCCGGGGATTGGATTGGAACTCTGTCGCTGACCCTGAAGTCCGTGAGCGGACCCGGCGCGTTTTCGTTGTGGAGCACGGACGTTCTGGGGAGGCCGCAGGTTTGGATGGATTCCAATGGTGGCGTGACGGATGCCGACCGGGTTTCGGTCATCCCCGGAAGCCACGGGCACTACAACTGGGGCTTCTCAGCCCCGGGATCCTACGAAATCGCCTTTGAGGCGGCCGGGATCCATCGGACGGACGGGCCCCAGAACAGCGGACCGGTCACCTACCAGTTCCAGGTGGTGCCGGAACCCCAAACCTGGGCGCTCCTTGGATTCGGACTGGCGGCGTTGTACCGACTGGGACGAATCCCGAAGCGGCCGGAGGGAAGGTCCGGCGAAGCAGCATCGGATTCGACGCGGTGACGGGTTGGGTCCTGAATTGAACTGCCCCATGAATTCCCCGACCTGGAGTCTCCGTTTCTGGCGTGGATGGTTCTTCCTTGGCCTGGCGCTCCTCTTCGGGGGTCCTTTCATGGCGACGGTGGCCGACTCCCCCCGGGTGCTTCTCACCCGCCAACATGTGGATCTGCGGATCCGCTATGCGCCGGGAACGACGAACGAATTGTTTCTGGTGGCGCATGACAGTGATGGAGCCACCAACTACGCGTCCACCAATGTCCTCCTCGTCGCCCGAGCCCCCTCGGAAATCATCCTCCCCGATGGCTTCCCGGAATTGGGTGAGGCGGGCTCGCCATTTTGGATTCTTCCGGCCTCCCAGGATCCGGAGCTTCTTTATCTCGGCGTGTCGGGGGAGGGATTACCGGGCGGCACGTTTGAAAGTCCGCTCCGGGTCCGCTTGACCGGGGTGCGGTCCGCGGGGGACTTCAAGGCCTGGCAGTTTGAGTCGGACGGCACCCTGAAAATGTTCCTCGACAGCGCGAATGGCCTGGGACCGGAGGACGCCATCCCGGTGCTGGTGGGAGGACACGGACACTACAACTGGGGGTTTTCGAGCAACGGCTTCTGCGAGGTCACCTTCCGGGTCGAGGGACGCCTCGCCGGGGCGTCCACCAATCTCCTCGCTGCGGAGACCCCGTTCCTGTTCGCCGTCGAACCGATGCCGGACGGGATTCCCTTGCCGGCCCGGCTCCAGGTCGCCGGCGTACAGGGGAACGTCATGAGGGTGGTTTTGACGGGAACGCCCGGGTTTCCGTACGTGATCTCGACCTCGCCGGATCTGGTGCATTGGAATCCCGCGGGTGTCGTAACCGCCGAACGTTCCCCGGTTGAGTTTCCGGTGGAACTTCCTCCCGACGGCGGGGGCTGGTTTGTCCAGGCCGCCGCTCCGTCCCCGTGATCAGGGATCGTTGGGCGCGACAAACACCCGCGCCGGCGGGCCATTGGTATCGGGATCCTCGTAGAACAGGAGTCCGTCCGGATCGGTGATGGTCAGCACCGGACCCGGGACGATGGTGTTCACCGCGGTGCCCTGATCGAGACGGAAGCGTTGGTCGAGCTCTCCACGGAACAGGAAGGTCGTCTCCTCCGGGTTTTGCGGATACTTCAGGATCTCCACCGGTTGGAGGTAGGGCGTCAGGCGCGTCCGGAGGATGACGCCCTCGATGCCGGCGGTCACCAGTTGCACGCCGTATCCCGCAACTCCATAGAGGGACTTCCCGGTGATCAACTGATCGTCCCGCGACCAATCAACGCCGTTCCGGCTGTGAAGCACCGTCCCCTGGTTTCCGACCGCAAACCAGGAGTCGAAGGCGAAGCGGACGTCGTTGAGGGCATTGGAGACGCCGCTGCCCTGGATTGACCAGGTGACGGCGTCGGGACTGGTGAGGATGGTTCCGTTGCTGCCGACCGCGATGAGCTGGCCCGGACCCGACCGCACGCGGAACAGCCAGTTGGTGGTGCCGCTCGTTTGCGCGGACCAGGCGATCCCGTCCGGGCTGGTCAGGATGGTTCCCTCCTCCCCGACCGCAACGAAGCCGCCGGACCAGGACTCAACTCCGGTGAGGGACAGGGAGGTTCCGCTGTCCTGCGGAGTCCAGTTCATCCCGTCGCTGCTCGTGGCAATATAGCCCAGTTGCCCGGTGATGACATACAGGCTGTCGGAGGCGCAGGCGGCAAGCAGGTCGAGATTGGTGGGGGACGAGGACTCAACCCATTCGACCCCGATGGTGTTGAACACATTGGTCACGAGGGCGTCGACCTGGTTGGTTCCTTCGGCAAGGCGGTTGGTGCCGATCAATGTGAGGAACGAGACGGGACTGAAGGAAACCAGGCCGCCGCTTCCGACGGCGACAAGCCCGTTCGTGTTGCCGCCGACCCCGAGATACACGCGGTTGGTGCTGCTGTCCGGAGTCGAGGCCAGGCTCCAGGTCACGCCGCCGTCGGAGGTGAGGATGGTCCCGAGGTCTCCCACGGCGACGTAGGGGTGATCGACTGTCGCGACGTCCTCGTAGATGGGAACGCCGTTGACGAGGGACACCTCCTTGTTGGTGACCGTGGCTGTTGCGGTGGTGAGGTCGAACAGCCAGTGCCGCGGGGGGCTCGGGAACGGGACCCAGAGCGTTTGCTCCGGGTCCGGAGATACGCGAACGCCATTGACGGTCAGTCCGGTGCGTCCCCCCAGCAGATACTGGTTCCCGTCCGAAACGGCGGCGGTATAGGTGGCGGACGGAGCCCCATCGGGCGGGGCGGTTTGATCCGTCCAAAAGATCACGAGGACACCCGAGGCGAGCCGCACCTCACGGTCCCCGGCGACGAGGCGCGAGGCGGGCGAGGCCGCCGCGGCGGAAAACAGATCCCCGGTGGCGCCGCTTTGGGTTTGACGAACCCAGGACGATCCGGAGGCGTTCCCGAAGATGACGGTGCCGGACCCGTTGAACTCATCCCCGGCCACGACGAAGCCGTTTCCGGTCCAGGCGATCCGGTTGAGGTTGGCCGTGTGTCCATCCGAGGCTTCACGCTGGGTCCAATCGACCCCGTTGGGACTGGTGATGATCAGGCCGCCCTCACCCACGGCCGCAAACACGTTCCCGCCCCAGGCCACACCGCGGAGCCAGTTGGTGAAACCGACGGTCTGCCGGCTCCAATCCACCCCGTTGATGCTGGTGTAAATGGCCGCGTTGTCCCCGACGGCCACCGCCAGATCCGGAGACGCTGCAACGCACTCCAGCCAGTCCTCCGTTCCGAGATCCACCGTATGAAACCGTTGAAGGTCGTCGGACCACACGATCAGGCCCCGTTCGCCGGACACCAAAAGGCGATCGCGCTGAAAGGTGGCTCCGCGGAGATCCCTCCGGGTTCCGGTTTCGCGGGAATCCCATTGGGTCAGGGAGTCGCTGGCATAAAGTTGCCCGTGATCGGTGACCTGGATGAAGTGACCGTTGGTGTGGTACGCGAAGTCGGCGATGTTGTTGCCGTGCGGAAGAGGGTTGGACCAGTGCCAGCGTCCCGGGGCTGCATCGCAAAAGAAGGAGAGGCCGCCCAGGAGTAAAAGGGCGGCGGCGAGGAAACGGTAGCGGTCTGGAAGACGCAACCGGTCCTGACGTCGGGGACGAGACGGCATTCTGACGGCAAACAACGGTGCCCGCCGAATTCGCAGGGTCAACCCACTTTGTGGCGGACAATGAATTGTCACCTGCTGGGCGGCGGGGATGGCTTCCCCTACTTCAGAGTCAACAGGTAGGCAAGGAGATCCCGGACCTGTTCATCGGGGAGGCCTTCCAGCAACCCTTCCGGCATGACACTGCCCCGAACGAATCCGGCGTGCTTCAATTGGGATCGCGAAAAACGCTGGTCTTCGGTGCCGGGCTGTCGGAGCGTGATGGAGTCGTTGTCCTGGGCTGCCAGCAGACCTTCGAACAGGTCCCCGTCCAGGGTCTCCACGCGAAAGCGCCGGTAACCCGCCTCCATGGCCGCATTGGGAGTGATCACGTTTCGGAGCAGGGCCTCGATGCCATTCGCCCCGGCACCATCCAGTGCGGGTCCAATCTTTCCGCCGCTTCCGCGTACGGTGTGGCAGACGCCGCAGGTGGCGGCGAAAACCTCCTGTCCCCGCGACCGGTTCCCACCTTGGGAGGCGAGGGAGCGTCCCCGGGCAAACTTCACTTCGAGGGCTGCGGCATCCTTGGCGGACAACACGGGCGGAAGATCGGAGGTGTTTTCGATTCGCGCAGCGCTGCCGAGGGTTCCCCAGGACGCGCCGTCGCTCCGGTAGGTGAGACCCGGAGTGCCCGCGGGGACGTCCGCATTGGCGGCGGCCCGGATTTCCTCGGGGGTTCGGCAGATGTTCCAGACCCGGTAGTAGGCCAGGTCCCCCGCGGTGCCGCCGGGGACATTGGATTTCCCGATATCAAGACTGGGGAAGCGGCGCGTGTCCGTCCGGGCGCCGGTCGCGTCGAGTTCGCCGTTGAGATAGATGCGGAAGACACCGGTGGCATCCCGGGTGAAGGCAACATGGGTCCACGTCTCCGGGGAAACCGGCTTGGAAGCCGTCACGATGTCGTGCACCCCGCCCCCGATCCAGACGCGGAACCGGCTGTCGTAAAAATTGGCGTCCAGTTGATCCGGACCGCCGAGCAGCGAATCCTGATTCCCGATGCCCGGTTCAAGCTTCACCCACGTCTCGACCGTGAAGGGTCCCTCCAGTGCGAATGCCGTCTGAACCATGTCCTCGTCCCCTCCGTGCAGGCGCAGCACGGGTTGGAGCGAGGAACCCAGCTCCTTCTGGAGCGCCTTGACGGTCGGATCCCCGGGCAAAACCACGGACAGCTTGTCGAGGGCGTAGCCGTCGAGATCCTCATGGGACACCATGCCGGCGGAGACCGCGTCCAGGAGGCGGCGTGCCGAGGCGGGGGATTGCGTGAGCCGGTCCACCGCGGATTTCCGGAGCGCGGGCGTGAGCGTGGACCAAAGTTCGAGCAGGGCCGGGACGGCTTCGTCCGTGCGCGCCGAGGCCAGGGCCGCGACGGCTTCCTTGCGGACCGCATTGTCGCCGCTGAGGGCGAATTTCCGGAGAACGTCTACCCGGGTGGACCCGGATTCCCGCAGGGCGCGGAGTGCCGCCAATTGGGCCTCGGGACGCGCACCCGGACGCTGCGCGGCGGTGAGCAGTTCGGGCTCGAGTCCGGCCAGGCGGAATCCGGTCGCCAGGCGGACCAGCAGGTCCTCATGGGCCGCCGAAGGATCCTTCGCCACCAGAGTTCGGATCGCGTCGGTCAACACAGCGGGCAGAGCCGTGGAAGCGCGGAGGGAACCGCGTTGATCATAGAGCAGTCGGAGCGCGGTGGGATCGGACAGAGCGGAGGTCAGGACCGCCCGGACCTGGGGTTCATCCGCCTGTGAGGCCAGAAGGAGCAACTCCTCCGAGGTCGCGGGGCGGCCGAGTTTGGGAAGAAGGGCGGCAAGGCGGATGGCGCCGGGTTTTCCCCCAAGGGCCAGCGCCGCGTACGCCGCCGCGCCCTGTGGGGAGGATTTGCTGTCGCGATCTGCCGCGGCGAACCAGGCCTCCACGGCGTCGGGTTGCGCTTCGAGTGTCCGCCGAATCCAGTAGGACTCGAAGGCATTGAAGTACGGTCCGAATTTCGCGCCTCCGGTGTCCGGCGGGTTCAAGGCCGCCTGAAGCATCGCGTCGACGAGGGCAACGCGCTGAGGGTTGCCTGCGGGCGTGCCGGCCAGCATCCGGGCGAGCCAGCGGATTCCCTCCTGTCGCACCAACCGGTCGGGATCCTGCAGGGCCGTCCGGGCCAGATCGAAGGCCCGACTGTTGGAAAGACCGGCCACGGGAGAACCCGAGGCGGCGCGCAGTGCCTCCCGGCGAACGGACCGCTCGGTGGACTTCGCGAGCGCTTCGATGGAACCGGATTCCAACCGGCCCAATCCTTCAAGCGACCACAGAGCCCGGATCCTCAAATCCGCCGGTTGGGTCGCATCGGACACGATCCTGGCGAGGTCCGGGGCGAGGGAAGGGGCCGGACGATCCACAATCTCCTGCCATGCGGCGTTGACTTCCCAGGTGTCCGGCGCGCGGAGATGTGTCAGCAGTTCACCCTCGGGCACCCGGTACAAATCGGGAACCGCGACCCGATGGGGCTGCGATTCGTGCCGGAAGCGCCAGAGACGACCGCGGGTCTTGTCCCGTTCGGGATGTTTTCTCGGGACTTCATTGTGGGAAATGATCTGGTTGTACCAGTCCACCACATAGAGACAGCCGTCCGGACCAAAGGACATCGCGACCGGACGAAACCAGGGGTCGCTGCTCAGGACGAAATCGGGGAGATGCTCCAGTTGCCATCCGTTGCCATAGCCGGCGGGTCCCGCGGGGGGATTGGCGGAGTCGGCATTGCGGGCGACCCGGACGGCCTGGATCTTCCGGGTGATGGGATTGTTGATGAAGAAGACGTCCCGCCACTCCCCCGGAAACGAGTCGCCGCCCTCGCTCAGGGCCAGTCCGCTGAGTCCGGTGCCGCCCATTTCCTTTTCGCCGGTCTTGGGAAAGGGAGGCGCATACGGCCGCGGCACATCGTCGCCACACAGCGGATACGACCCGCCCTCCAGAAACGGCATCATCGGCCATCCCTGATCGTTCGCCTCCTGGATGAAGGATTCGCCGTGCCGGTCGAGCACCAGGCCCCAGATGTTGCACGGACCCCATCCGATGATTTCAAACTGGGAGCCGTCCGGACGCCAGCGCGCCATTTTTGTCCGATTGAATGGCGTCACCTCGCCGGTGGTGGTCCGGACCTGGGACGAATTGAAGGCGCCTTGCGCAAGCCAGAGCCAGCCGCCGGGGGCGCGGGAGAATTGGTGGGGAAACAGGTGGGAATCCTCGATGCCGAACCCCGTGAGGACATTCGTGAAACCGTCCGCCCGCCCGTCCCCGTTGGTGTCCGTGTAGAAGCGTATGTCGTTTCCGTATTGGACATAGGCGCCGCCCCGATAGGGCAGGATCCCCAACGGCATCACCAGCCCCTCGGCGAAAGTGCGCGCCGTCTGCCGGCCGGGATGGGTGGGCGTGTCGAACACCAGCACACGGTCGCGACCGCCGCGTTCAAACAGCGCTTTGGCTTCCGCTCCGGCTTCATTGGCGTCCAGCGGGTATTCCAGCGCGGTCATCGTCCAGAGGCGTCCGGCATGATCGAACTGGAGTCCGACAAACTTTCCGCCATCGGGTTCCGCGGCGACGAGTTCCGCGACGAAGCCCGGTGGAAGGCTGAAGGTCGCCACCTGTTCCTCCGGCGTCAGCGGCGAGGCATGGGGCGGCGGCGGCGGCGCAGCGGCACCCTTCAGCTTCGGACGCGCCGGCAGTTCCTCAATGGTGATGTCCTTGAAGTACGCCTGGACCACGCCGCCGGCATGGACTTGGAACCCAATCCGGCCCGAATCGATGATGTCCGGGTCGGGCTCCCGATAGTCCGTGGCCAGGACGCCATTGATCCAGGTGGTGATGCGCGGGCCGTCGGCCCGGATGACGTAGTCGTTCCAGTCGTTTCGGTGCAGGACGGGTTCGAGTCGCTTCATGTCCGACCACGCCATCACCCGGTTGCGTCGCGACTCGTCATAGACGCTTCCCCACCAGGTGGGGTCGCCGATGTCGCATTGGTACCCGGCCATTTCCGAACTGTTGGGCACCCGTTCGCTGCGAATTTGAACGCCGCTGTTGACGAAGCCGGTGCCGGTCAGCTTGAAGCGCAACCGGATGATGAAGTTGGTATAGCGTCGGGTGGTGGCGAGGAACTCGTTTTCCGACAGCGTCTCCGTCGGGGATCCACCCACGATCATACCGTTCTCGACCTTCCAAAGTCGGGGCGTTCCTTCCCATCCGTTGAGCGTCTTCCCGTCGAACATCGCGACGGAACGCGACGGGTCCGGAACGGGAGGCGCCTCCTGCGCCTGGACGGAGGCCAGGGTGGCCAGCAGCAGAGGAATCAACAGCCCGTACCGAAGGGAACGTGAGATCACGCGGAAACCCTGTCGGGTCCGGCGTCCCCGGAAAAGTCCGCAGTTGGATGGATCCCGCCCGGTTCGGAAATTTTCGGGACGTGTTGAGGACCGGAAGGAGTGCCACCACCTTCCGGAGGCGGATCAGCGTCGGAGCCAGCCGTTGAAGCGCATCCAATCCGCGACCCGCTCCGGCCAATGCGTGACCGGATTGTCCGTCGGGCGGAGACCGTACCCATGGCCCCCGGTCGGATAGATGTTCAGCTCGAACGGAACCTTGGCGCCCTGGAGCCCCATCGCGTAGCCCAGCGCGGTTTCGACCCGGACGGGATCATCCTGCGAGATGGAAATGAAGGTGGGCGGCGTGTTCGTCGTGACGGGAAGTTCCGGGCGCACGCGGTCCCCGTTGTCCTTGTCCGTGAGGTAGGCGGGATAGATCAACACGGTGAAGTCCGGTCGGCAGCTTACGGCGTCCGCCGCGTCGACCGCGGGATAGGTGCGGGTCGAGTAGTTGTTGCTCACCAGGGCGGCGAGGTTCCCGCCCGCGGAGAATCCGAGGACCCCGATTCGATCAGGCTTGAGGCCCCAGTCGGCGGCGTTCTGGCGGACGAGTCCGACGGCGCGCTGGGCATCCTGAAGGGCGGCCTGGTGCGCGGGTTGGCCCTCGCGTTTTGGGACGCGGTATTTGAGGAGGATTCCCGTGACCCCGATGGAATTGAGCCAGTCACAAACCTCGGTGCCCTCCAGATCCAACGCGAGGATGTGGTAGCCGCCGCCGGGAAAGACGAGCACCGACGTCCCCGTGTCCTTGTCGGCCTGCGGTCGAAACACCTGGATCGTCGGGGACGAGACGTTGCCGAGACGGATGAGGGGGCGCCCCGCCACCAGGCCTTCTCCCGGTTTGCTGGTGTCCTTTTCCGGTCCGAGATCGCCCTTTTCACCCGGGGCTCCCTTGGGAAAAAGGGGAATGGGCTGGGTGGGGGCGGCGGCACGGGAGTTGGAGGCAACCGGAAGGAGGACGAGTCCGACGAGGAATCCCTGGAGGAGGCGGGGCAGGTGCATGGGGGGAGCATGGGATTCCGGCGACGTCCGGCGAGGCGAAAGACGTCGGCGGCATGCGGCGATTCCCCGGGGTGAAACCCGACACTGCCCGTGTTCGTAGTCCAGCCTTCAGGCTGTTCCCCGCCCCACGGCCGCCTCGGCGCCCCCGAGGGACAGGCTAAAGCCTGCACTACAAGCGGCTCCAATTCGCGCCGCTCGTTCGTAGTCCAGCCTTCAGGCTGTTCCCCGCTCCACGTCCGCCCCGGCGCCCCCCGAGGGACAGGCTAAAGCCTGCACTACGAACCGACAGGCTAAAGCCTGCACTATAAGCGGCTGCCGATGCGCCGTTTCCTCGGACCCGTGGGGAACTTTGCATTGCCCCGTCGCGGTCCCGTTCCTAACGTCGCGCTCCCATGGATGTCTTGGTGACGGGCGGTGCGGGGTACATTGGTTCGGTCTGTGTCGAGGAACTCTGCAATGCGGGGCATTCCGTGACGGTGCTGGACAACCTGACCGAAGGGCATCGATCCGCGGTGGATTCCCGGGCCCGGTTTGTGAAGGGGGATCTCGGCGACCAGCCCTTTGTGGAGCGCCTGATGAAGGAGGTCACGCCCGGCGCGGTGATTCATTTTGCCGCGAGTGCTCTCGTGGGAGAGTCCATGACCCATCCGGCGAAGTACTTTCGGAACAATGTGCTGTCCGGACTCAACCTCGCCGAAGCCGCGGTCGCGGCGGGCGTCCGGAAGTTTGTCTTCAGTTCGACCTGCGCGACGTACGGATTTTCCGGCGATGCGCCCCTCGACGAATCCCTCCCGCAGCGGCCGATCAATCCCTACGGGGAATCCAAGCTGATGTTTGAGCGCGTGCTCCACTGGTTCCGGGAGATTCACGGACTCGAGTATGTCGGGTTTCGGTACTTCAATGCCGCGGGCGCGTCGGCCCGGTTTGGCGAGGATCACCGGGTGGAAACCCATCTCATTCCCAACGTGCTCCGGGTGGCACTGGGGAGGAAGTCGCACGTGGACATCTTTGGCACGGATTACCCGACGCCGGATGGCACCTGCATCCGGGACTATGTCCATGTCGCCGATTTGGCGCAGGCGCACATCCTCGCCCTGGAGCCGGGGCGCACGGGCTTTTTCAACCTCGGGATCGGTACCGGTGCGTCGGTTCGTGAAGTGGTCGCGGCGTGTTCGAAGGTTTCCGGGGTGGCGATTCCGGTGAAGGAGCTTCCCCGCCGGGCCGGGGATCCGCCCCGACTGGTGGCCGCGGCCGACAAGGCCCGGAGGGAACTCGGATGGAATCCGCGACACACGGACCTGGAGGACATCGTCGGTTCCGCCTGGT
>JAEUHD010000309.1 GCA_016793645.1 Verrucomicrobiales bacterium | reverse complement strand
CAGCGGCGCGGAGAGTTCCTGAAGGGTGTTGGCACCGTGGCCATCGCGGACAGCGATGAGTGGGATGACATCGGCCACGCCGCCGGCAACATGAACACCCTCCTGACCACCAAGAGCATCTCGCTCGCCGGCATCAAGGCGGGCTCGGTGGGCATCAAGTATGATTCCAGTTGGCGTCCTGAGGAGCCCCAGCGTGGATTGGTCGAGGTTTCCTTCGACA
This sequence comes from Verrucomicrobiales bacterium, assembly GCA_016793645.1. Taxonomy (GTDB): domain Bacteria; phylum Verrucomicrobiota; class Verrucomicrobiia; order Limisphaerales; family UBA9464; genus UBA9464. The sequence continues at coordinate 2,290 of JAEUHD010000309.1, read as the reverse complement.
ATGGCGCGACCTGGCAGACGGCCCTGGAGTACAACTCCAGTCCGTCCAGCCCCAACTACCGCCCCGACCTGGTCAACGAGACCATCTCCCTCCCCGTCAACAATCCGGCGGGAGCCACGTCCATGTTGATCCGGTTCGCGTATCTCGAAACCCGCAACAACTGGTTCTGGGCCTTCGACAATCTCGTGGTGGCCGGGCTGCGCGCCCCGCTGTTCTCCGAGAACTTCGAAGGCCTCGTCCTCGGACCGAATGTCGAGGAGGGCATCACCACAGGATCCGGCGGCGCAAAGCCGAATGTCTGGACCAAGACCCCGCCCGCGGGCTGGGCGATCGATGACTCGGGCGTGCCGGGTGTCGGCACGGACCAGGATGGCGTGACTGAGTGGGCTGGCTGGAGCTTCGCCAACCGCGAATGGTGGGCGTCCACGGCGGGCAATCAGCGTCGTACCGAGTTCCTCAAGGGAACCGGTGCGGTGGCGATCGCCGACTCCGACGAGTGGGATGACATCAAGCCGCATGCCGCCGGCAACATGGCCACGCGCATGACCACGACGGCCATCAACATCACGGGTGAGGCTGCAAACACCCTGTACCTCAAGTTTGACTCGAGCTGGCGCCCCGAGGAGCCCCAGAAGGCGACCATCACGGCGAGCTTCGACGGCGGAGCCCCGGTGGAGGTCCTCCGGTGGGAATCCGCGGAAGGCAAGCCGTTCTATCATCCGGACTCGGTGGACGAGACCGTCAACGTCCCGCTGTTGAATCCGGCGGGCGCCAAGTCGTTGAAGCTGACCTTCAACTACTTTGACACGCTCAACAACTGGTTCTGGGCTGTGGACAACCTGGAGGTGAACTCCGGTCCCGCGGTCACGCCGGGCGCCTCGATCTCCTACACGATCGACTCGCAGGGTCGGCTGGTGATCACCTACACGGGTGAGCTCCAGTCCACCACCACACTCGGCGGAGCCTTCGCTCCCGTGCTGGGTGCCACCAGTCCGTTTACGGTGACTCCCTCGGAGGGACCTGCCGTGAACTTCTATCGCGCCTCGAACTGAGGTTTTCAGGGCCCGGTCCGGAGTGAGGAATCCGGACCGGGTCCTTCAAATTGGCAGCCTGTCTTCAGTCTGCCCTCCTCCTCCGGAATACGCCGCGATTGCGGCGGTGTTTCGGAGACCCCTTTCGCCCCTGAGTGGGGGTGAGAACGGCGGGCGCCGGCGGTGAAGATCCGTGTGTCACCCCGGCGCCCTCCAATTCTCAGAGTCCCCCAACCCGGACGCCGACCGTTTCCGAAGCCCTGCGTCAAACTCCTGTTCTTCCGTTCCGCTCCCCGCTATTTCGCTTTCCGCGCCATGTTCCGCACGCCTGTTTCCACACTTCCTCGATCCCGCGACGCCCTCCTCTACACTCCGGGTCCCCTGACCACCTCGTTGTCCGTCAAGCAGGCCATGCTGCACGACGCCGGGTCCTGGCATTGGGAATTCAACGATCTCGTACGTTCCGTGCGGGAGCGCATCCTGGGTATCGCCGGCGTGACGCGGGAGCAGGGTTGGGAAGCCGTGCTGCTTCAGGGAAGCGGGACCTTCGGAGTCGAGGCCGTCTTCCAAACCTGCGTGCCTCAGAACGGCAAGGTGGCGGTGCTTTCGAATGGAGCCTACGGCGAGCGCATGCTGCTCATGCTCCAGCATGCCCGGATTCCGCATGGGGTGCTCCGGACGCCGGAGAACACGCCGAACGATGTGCAGGCTTTGGACGCCCTGCTGGCTTCGGATCCCGCCGTGACCCACGTCGCGGTGGTTCACTGCGAGACGACGACCGGCATTCTGAACGATATTGCCGCCCTCGGTGCCACCGTCCGGCGCCACGGCCGGACCTACATCGTGGATGCCATGAGCAGCTTCGGGGCGTACCCGATCACCTTCGACGCCGAGGGGCCGGATTTCCTGATTTCCTCGGCCAACAAATGCGTGGAGGGGGTGCCGGGGTTCAGCTTCGTGATTGGCCGGCGCGCGAAGCTTCTCGAGTCCGAGGGACACGCCCGCTCGTTGAGCATGAACCTCCTCGATCAGTTGAAGGGGTTCGAGAAGAACGGACAATTCCGTTACACGCCTCCCACGCACTCCATCCTCGCCTTTGACCAGGCCCTTCAGGAATTGGAACTTGAGGGCGGGGTGGCCGGAAGGGCTGCCCGATATCGCCGGAATCATGAGGTGCTTCTTTCCGGGATGACGAAACTGGGCTTCCGGAGCTATCTCCCGGCGCCGGTTCAAAGTCACATCATCACCAGTTTCCTGTT
>JAEUHD010000302.1 GCA_016793645.1 Verrucomicrobiales bacterium | reverse complement strand
GGAACGGAAGCATTCCCCCGCCGAGATCCGGCGGCTGGTGGACGAGGCGCTGGACATGGTGGAATTGCCCGGGACCGGCGACAAGAAGCCCGCCGAACTCTCCGGCGGCATGCGCAAGCGCGTGGGCCTGGCCCGGGCCATCGTGTACCGGCCCCAGATCCTGTTGTACGATGAACCCACCACCGGGCTCGATCCCATCGCGTCCGCGCGCATCGACGGGGTCATCCGACGGGTCTGGAGCCAGCTCGGCGTCACCAGCATCGCCGTGACCCATGACATGGCGAGCGCCCGGCGGATCAGTGACCGGATCCTGATGCTGCATGAGGGGGGCATCCACGCCGATGGCGCCACGCCGGACATTCTCGGATCCCGGGATCCCATCGTGTACCATTTCGTCAACGGCATTGCCCAAGCCCCGGGGACCTCCCCGCAGGAAGGCACCTGAATTCCCGTCCATGTCCTCCGCACGCAAAGTCGGCCTGTTCGTCCTGTTCACCCTCGCCCTGATCGCGGCGATGATCCTGAACTTCAGCAAGGGACGGGGCCTCTTCACCTCGACCTACACCATCCGGATCGCCACCTCCGAAGTGGGGGGGCTGAAGGAGGGGGCCCCGGTCAGCATTTCCGGAGTTCCCGTGGGAAGTGTCAGTCGCATTGAGCTCACGCCGGACCGCAAGATCGTGGAGATCTCGGCCAAGATCCTGTCCCGATACCCGGTGCGCCGGGACGCCCGGTTCAGCATCGACCAATCGGGATTCCTCGGCGACCAGTTCGTCTCGATCACGCCCCAGGGCACCACGGCCCCGGTGATTTCGGACAACGAGATCGTTCAGGCCGAGAAGCCCTTCGACCTTCAGGAAACCGCCCGCTCCGCCACCGCGTTGCTGGGGAAGCTCGATATCGCCCTCGACCGCATCAATGGCGCGGTTCGCAAGGTGGACGAACAGCTCATCACGCCCGAGACACTGACCAACCTCACGGCGTCCGTCGCCAACCTCCGTCTCGCCACCGAGGAGGCGGCGGCCACGGTCGCCGACGCCCGCCGATTGGTGCAGACCAACGCACCGGCCGTCTCCGGCGTCCTCAGCAATCTCACCGCGATCACCGGCACCCTGAAGGGGACCGCGGTTCAACTGGATGGGCTCGTGGCCGAGGAACGTCCTGCGCTGAAGGAGGTGGTGTCCAATGCCGACGCCGCCACGGCCGATCTCAAGCTGATCACGTCCGACCTCCGGGCCGGACGCGGCGTCGCCGGTGCGCTGCTTCAGGACGAGGCCCTTCGCCTCCAAATGGGCAGCGCCTTGACGAACCTCGCGACCGTGTCGAGCAACCTGGCGCGCTTCGGAATCTTCTACAAACCCCGCCCGCCACGCCCGCCGTCCTCGGCCACAAACCGGGTGGTCCGACTGGGCAAGGACCACACCGACGACGGTCATTGAGGACACCCGGGGGCGGCCTCGTCAGCGCGTTTCGTCCGGCGACGGCCCCACGTCTGCGGATGCTTCGGCCTCAGCCTCGGCAATCGCCCGTCGGGCAATGCGGGTGACGTAGGCCAGGAGCGCGAAGCACAGGGCCAATCCCATGAGGGTGAGCGCGGCATGCGCGTGGGAATGGCCAGGAACGGCTCCGGCGGCTCCCACCACGTGCCGGGCCACATGCCCCAGATAGACCTCCACGAACAGGCCGGGAATCAACCCGAGGCTCGACGCAAGGAACGGGATGAACCGGGTGCGCGTGGTGCCCAGGAGGTAGCTGACCGCCACCGGACTCAGCGGCGTCAATCGCAGCAGGACCAGGAAGCGCAATCCTTCGCGGTCCACCGCCCGCTCGATGGCGGCGAGGCGCGGACGACGACTCAACCATCGTCGGACCATTCCGTGAAGCCACCACCGGGCCAGGGTGAAATTCAGCACCGCGGTGAGCAATACGGCGACGGTGATGATCGCGGTTCCACCGGCGACGCCGTACAGGACTCCCGCCATCACGGCGAACAGGGTGTCCGGAACAAAGCAGGAGGTGCACACGAGGGTGACCCCGACGAAGACCAGCCAACCCCAGATTCCCTGCTGTTCGATCCAGGACTCCAACGCGGGGATGCGGTGCCCGACCTCGCGTCCGACCCCCGCCGCCACCATCAGCAACAGCACTCCGGCGATCACGTGCCCGACCCATCCCGGCGCGGCTCGCCGGGGTGGTTCCGGCGGCTGGGTTGCTCCGGAATCGGAAGTCATGGCGCGCCCCAGCGTGACAAAGGGTCCTGCCCGTGGCGATCCTTCTCGGCGATCCGGATCGCCAGCCCCGCCGGGTATCGCTGGCGGCCTGGGAATACACCGACATGTCTGCCGCGAATCCGCACCTCCTTTCACGTTTTGTCTCCGCCCAGGCGACGACTTATGAGACCGCCCTCGGGGAACTGCGACGGGGTCGCAAGGAAACCCACTGGATGTGGTTCATCTTCCCCCAAATCGCGGGCCTGGGGTCCAGTGAGATGGCGCAGCGTTACGCCCTCCGGAGTCGCGACGAGGCTGCCGCCTATCTGGCCCACCCGATTCTGGGGCCCCGCCTGGAGGAATGCGCCCAGGCGCTTCTCGAAGTGCCGGGGAAGTCCGCCCTGGAGATCCTCGGTTCGCCCGACGATCTCAAGCTGAGGTCGTGCGCCACCCTCTTCCGGGAGGTTGCCGGACCGCAAAGCCGGTTCGGCGCCCTGCTTGATCGCTTTTTCTCTGGGCAACCGGATCCGAGGACGCTCGCGTTACTTTCCCGTGAAAATCCGGGCCGGCCCGAGTGAGGTCGCCATCGGTTCCAGTTGCATCCCGCCGCACCCCTTCCACTATCTCCCCACCATGTCCCAGCTCATCGCCGTCTCGTATCCCGATCCCTTCAAGGCCCAGGAAGTCCGCCTCACCTTGATCAAGCTCCAGAAGGAGCATTTGATCGATCTCGAGGACGCGGTCGTGGTCACCAAGGATGCCGCGGGCAAGATCAAGCTGCATCAGGCCGTCAATCTGACCGCTGCCGGCGCGGTGTCCGGCGGTTTCTGGGGAACTCTGATCGGCATGATCTTTCTCAATCCCATCTTTGGCGCCGCGGTGGGTGCCTCCTTCGGGGCCATCTCCGGCGCCCTGACCGACCTCGGGATCGACGACCAGATGATGAAGGACGTCGCCGCGAAGCTTTCGCCCAACACGTCGGCCCTGTTCGTTCTGGTGCGCTCGGTCACCGCGGACAAGGTCGTGCCCGAGATTCAAAAGTTCGGCGGAACCATTCTCCAGTCGTCCCTGAGTCACGACGATGAGGCGAAGCTGCAGGCGGCGCTCGCTGCCGCAAAGTAGGTGCGGCCGGCGGGAGTCGGACTTCAGGACCGCATCGTGTCCGGATCCAGGCCCACGCGCCGACACCACTCCGCATAGGCGATCGGCGAGATCTCGCTGGGCTTGATCTCGCTGCGCCCGCCCCAGAACACATTGGTGTAGGTGGGGACGATGCCCGCCTCCACCAGGTGCCCGTCGATGGCCGCCTTGTGCGCGAGTACGGTTTCCTTGTCGGTGCCGTGGGCCACTCCCATGATGTTCACGTTCCGGAATTCCGGTCCGCCCTCCCGCCAGTAGGCGTGGGTCATGATGTGATGCCGCCCCACTTCGCGTCCGGCATCGAGTTCGCGTCCCGGCGGCACGGCCCAGTGAAACAGGGCGTTGAAGCGCGTGACCCGCTCCCCGGTGGACAGTGCCTTCACGTGCTCCAGGAACGTGCTGAAGCGTCCGATGATCTTCCGTGAATTCAGGTCCGTCGCGACTTCGAGGAACACCGCCAACGGAACCCCGGCCTCCTCGGCCCGACCCCGCCAGAGGTCGGGGACGAGTTCCTCCGGACGAAACTCCCGTTTCAGCGCCAGCAACACCCGCCATTCCAGGTCGCTCAACCGCACCACCTGGACGTCGACCGCCTCCGCCAGTTCGTCCGCACGGCTCCCGGGTTCCATCCCGCGACGACGCACGTGTCCGACCCCGAGGGCGAACAGCTTTTTGGCCGGCATCAGGCGGTAATGCTCCGCGCCAATGCGCTTCGCCAGCCAGGCGGCATGGCGCTCCAGGGAAAAGCCCTGGGGCACCTTCAGGGTGGTCCACAGGCGATAGTTCGATCCCGGTGTGGCGGCATCGGTGGACCGGGTGACCACGTGCCCGCTGAAGGGGTCCTCCTGAAACAGGAAGTCGAACGCCGTATCGGTCCGGTCCAGCGGCACCTGCCAGGCGCACAGGGCTCCATCGGCAAGGTTGGTGGCCAGAAGGGTCTGGCGGATGCGCCGGATGACACCGGCCTCCAGCATGGCGCGCAGGCGTTCCGCGACCATGGGCACCGGCAGATCGGTGAGGCGACTGATCTCCCCGAGGGGATCGGGCAGGAACCCCGCGATCCGGTCCTCGCTGACCGAGAGGATCCGGGCATTGACGGGATCGGTGGTCTCCACCGGGACATCCGCTGTGCGACTCATTGGAGCCGACAGGGTGGCGCACCCGACCGACCCTTCAAAGTCGAATTCTGGCAGGAGGTGGGTCCCTTCACTCGTACCGGATGGCCACCGCGACGATGGCGTCCGGGGGGTATTTCAGCTCCCGTTCCGCGGCGAGCGGGTCCACCTGCACGACCTGGAGCCGATGCTTCGGATCCCAGATCACAAACACCGCGTGGGCCCCCAGGGAGCCCGCCGCCTCCCGAAGCGACGCGTCAATCTGCTTGGGGGTCGAACTCGGCGCGGGCGTGATCGTGATCTCACCCATCCGGCGATAGGTCCGATCCGGCGCCCAGGGAATGACCTCCACGCGCGCCGGATCCGTCGGCGCCACTCCCGTGGTGGACACCGCGGGCGTCTCCGGAGTGCTTCGGGCTGGAGTCTTTCCGGTTGAGGAGGCGCAGCCCGCTCCCAGCACAAGAGCCCCTGCCGCCCCGATTCCAATCCGCCAGAATTTCCTGAGCATGCCGCCCTCTCTTGGCTTGGGACGGTCCTTCAGACAAGCCAGAACCCAATGCCGAAGCCTTTTCGGCCAGTCCGGACGGGGTCATGAGGTCCGCGCACGGGATCCATACGGGCCGCTGGTTGGGGCGCGCCGAACTTGACTTGGACAGCCGGAGGGAAGGGAGGATACTGGCCTCATGCAGATGGCGACCGCCACGTCCGAACCACGTCCTTCGGGACTCGATATCCGGGCGCTCCTCCAGGAGCACCAGGGCCAGAACTACGAGCTGCACGCGCAGCACGTGAATCCGTCGAACGTCAAAACGCTCAAGACGATTGGATTCGACCATTGCTACGTCCGGGCCGAAGGGCCCTACCTCTGGGATGTCGAAGGGACAAAGTACCTCGACATGTTGTCCGGCTACGGCGTGTTCGGACTCGGCCGGAACCATCCCGACGTCCGGCGCGTGCTCACCGACTTCCTCAACGCGGAGTATCCGAGCCTGGTGAAGATGGAGGCGCCGCTGCTTTCCGGGGTCCTGGCGGCCGAATTGAAGAAGCGCATGCCGAACCCGCTCGACATGGTCTTCTTCGCCAATTCCGGAGCCGAGGGCGTCGAGGCCGCGATCAAGTACGCGAAATGCGCGACGGGACGTCCGGGCATCATCTACTGCAAGAAGGCCTACCACGGCCTCACCTACGGTGCGCTGTCGGTGAACGGGGATGACAGTTTCCGGTCCGGATTCGAGCCCTACCTCCCAGACTGCCGGATGATCGACTTCAACGACCTCGACGCGCTTGAACGGGAATTGAAGCGGGGCGATGTGGCCGCCTTCGTGGTGGAACCCATCCAGGGCAAGGGCGTGTACATCGGCGCGCCGGGCTACCTCCTCGGCGCCCAGAAGCTCTGCCGCAAGTACGGAGCGATCTTCATCGACGACGAGGTCCAGTCCGGGATGGGACGGACCGGAAAGTTCCTGGCCATCGAGCACGATGGACCGGAGGTGGACCCGGACATCGTCGTCCTGTCCAAGACCCTCTCGGGCGGCTTCGTCCCCGTGGCCGCCGTGCTGTGCAAGAAGTGGATTCACGACAAGGTCTTCTCGAGCATGCAGCGCTCGGTGGTTCACAGCTCCACCTTCAGCCAGGGCAACTTCGCCATGGCGGCGGGGCTGGCGGCCCTCGACGTTCTCGACCGCTATCAGCTCATGAAGAACGCCGAGCGCATGGGGAACCTGATCGGGGAGGGACTGAAGGCGATGATTCCCCGGTTTGAGTTCATGAAGGAGGTGCGGTGGCGCGGATTGATGGTGGGCATTGAGTTCGGTTCGCCGCGGTCGCTCACCCTCAAGACCGCGTGGGGCATCTGCCACGGACTGGACAAGAGCCTGTTCCCGCAGGCCTGTGTGATGCCCCTGATGAACAAGCACCACATCATCACGCAGGTCGCCGGACACGCCATCGACGTGGTCAAGCTGCTGCCGCCCTTTGTCATCAACGAGGGTGATGTGAAGTGGTTCCTCGACGCCTTTGAGGACGTCATGGTGGGAATGCACAAGTTCCCCGGACCCGCCTGGGACGTCATCACCGACATCGGCAAGGCGGCGCTGACCAATCGCGCCCGCTGAAGCGAAGGTTCATTTCGGACGCGGAAATCAGCTGCCTCGCGGCGGCCGGACGCCCTATGCTGGCGTCCGCATGACTTCGTACGGATTGTTCATCCACGGCGAGTTTGTTCCCGCGGCCGGAGGGAAGACGTTCACCACCCAGAATCCGGCGGATACCCGGGAGACGGTGGCATCCTATGCCGCCGGAGGTCCGGCGGACGCCGCCGCCGCCGTCGCCGCTGCGCGCGAGGCCTTCCCGAAATGGGCGGCCACCACGCCCGTAGCGCGGGGACGCATCCTGAGCAAGGCGTCGCAGTTGCTCGAAGCCCGCAAGCCGGCGCTCGCCGAACTCCTCGTTCGCGAGGAGGGCAAAACCCTGGCCGAGGCGACGGGCGAAGTGCAGCGGGCGGTGGACATCTTCCGGTTCCTCGGAGGACAAAGCTACACCCTGGGCGGACAGACCCTTCCGCACGACCTTCCGCAGAATCTGCTCATGACCCGCCGTGAGCCGCTCGGGGTGGTGGCGCTGATCACGCCCTGGAATTTCCCCATCGCCATCCCGGCCTGGAAGATGGCTCCGGCGCTCCTCTGCGGGAACACGGTGGTCCTCAAGGCCGCGTCCCCCGCGCCGTCCATGAGCCTCGAACTGGCGCGGGCCCTCCACGACGCCGGACTTCCGCCCGGGGTTCTGAACGTCGTGACGGGCGATGGCCGCGCCTTCGGTGCCGAAATCGCCTCCAATCCCGCCGTGCAGGCCCTGAGTTTCACCGGGTCCAAGGCGGTCGGCTCCCAGCTGTATCAGGCCGTGGCGCCGCGCATGATCCGCTGCCAGTTGGAGATGGGTTCCAAGAATCCCACGATCGTCCTGGCCGACGCCGACCTCGACCTGGCGGCGAAGCTGGTGGCCATCGCCGGATTCGGACTTACCGGACAAGCCTGCACCGCCACCAGTCGTGTCATTGTCGAACGGCCGGTTCTGGAAGCCTTCACCGACAAGCTGGTGGCCCTCGCCAAGAGCTGGAAGGTGGGCCCGGGGCTTTCGGCCGGCGTCCAGATGGGGCCTGCGGTCAGCCAGTCCGAACTGGACGGCAACCTGTCCGCCATCGCGCAGGCCACTTCGGAGGGGGCGCAATTGGTGTGGGGCGGTGCGCGGCTCACCGAGGGGGATTTGGCCCATGGTTGGTTCATGCAGCCGGCGGTACTGGGCGGCGTGACGCCCACCATGCGGGTGGCCCGCGAGGAGATCTTTGGTCCGGTGGTGGCCGTCCTGGCCGTGGACAGCTTTGACGAGGCGATCACCGTGGCGAACGGCGTGGACTACGGCCTCAGCGCCAGTCTCGTCACCCGCGATTACCGCAAGGCCATGCTGTACTCCGAACGCATCGAATGCGGCGTGGTGAAGGTCAACCAGATCAGCACCGGACTGGCTCTCCAGGCTCCGTTCGGCGGGGTGAAGCAGAGCAGCACGGACAGCTTCCGGGAGCAGGGAACGGCCGGGTTGGATTTCTACAGCCGGATCAAGACCGTGTACCTCGACTACTCCGCGTAACCGTTCCCTAGCCCGGATATTTCACGGCCTTTCGTCGCGAGGCGCAGCGAAAGCCCATCTGGCAAGGCGGCTCGAAGCGATTCCGAGCCGGGCTGTATGGGTACATACTGTCCGGTGAGGAACGCGAGGCCAACGCCGCCAGATGGGCTTGCAGCCAGCCGCAGTAGAAAGAGTGTGAAATATCCGGGCTAGCTCGTAGTACCGCCTTCAGGCGGCTCCGACATCAAGGAAGACTGGTGCGGTTTGGAACGGGATGGCCGGAGTCTCCCGAAGCTCCCCCCCACCAAGGCGCCCCTTGTTTGGCGCCGGCCCTTTCCGTTACGGTTTCGCAACGCGCGCCGCCGAAGGATGTACCGCCGGTTCCGCGCCTGACGTTCATGACCACCGCCTCCGCCCCTGCGCCGACGGCTCCCGCCCCGGGCAGTCCTCCGACCGAGGACCTGCGCCACCGACGCCATACCCTGAAGACAGAACGCTCGTTCACCGG
>JAEUHD010000289.1 GCA_016793645.1 Verrucomicrobiales bacterium | reverse complement strand
CCGAGGCTTCGTAGTAGAGGTTCGTGCCGTGGCGCGACGCCTCCCTGAAGAGTTCCTCGCCGTGCGCGGACAGGAGCGCCTTGTTTGCCGTCACCACCGGCTTTCCCAGCCTCAATGCCGCGACCACCACCTCGCGAGCCGTCGTGGTGCCTCCCATCAATTCCACCACGACCTGGACTTCCGGACGCGTCACCACCGAACGCCAGTCTCCCGTCACCAACCGCTTGGGAAAGGAGACATCCCGGGTCTTGCCAGGATTGCGAACGGCAATGCCCGCCACCTCCAGGCCGAGGCCCAAACGTGACGCCATGAGGGATCCGTTCCGGGACAGCGCGTTCCAGACGCCACCCCCGACCGTTCCACCACCAATGAGTCCTACCTGGACCTGCTGCATACGAAGTCGGAAAACCTGCCTCGCCCCTCCACGCGGGACAATGCTTTTCCGGTTTGCAATGCGGGACCCGGCGCCCGGCGGATCCCTCAGGGACCCGCCCGGAACGTCACTCAGCGTCGATCCTGCCCCTTCCAGTGTCCGTGCAGATTCCCCGGCGACTGGATTCCACGAACTCGATGAGTTCCCGAACCAGCGGGTGACTTCCCAATTCGGACCGGACCAAATCCAGCGCCCGGGCCCGCCGGTCCTGGGACCGGAACAACGCATGGTAGGCGCGACGGACCACCAAACGGTCCGCGCTCTCGATCCCGGCCCTTCGAAGGCCGACGCTGTTGAGCCCGGCCATCCCGTTATCCCCGCGGGCAATGCAGAACGGAGGCAAATCCTTGCTGATCGCCGACCCGCCCTGCATCAGGGCAAGCCTTCCGATGCGGCAAAACTGATGCACGGCGCAATTCCCGGAGACAAAGGCCCGGTCCAATACCATCACGTGCCCCGCCAGAAGGGATCCATTGGCCACGATGACCTGGTTTCCGATCCGGCAGTTGTGTCCCACGTGACACCCGGCCATGAGGAAGTTTCCGTCCCCAATCACCGTGTCCTCATCCATCCGATTGGACCGATGGACCGTGACATGTTCCCGGAACACATTGCCATCGCCGATCCGCAGGCGGGTTGGCTGCCCCGTGTACTTGGCATCCTGCGGGGCATCCCCGATCACGCAGCCCGCATGGAACCGGTTCCGCGAACCCACCCGGGTATCGCCGGTCAGGTGGACCAGGGGACCCACCTGACACTCGTCCCCCAGCACGACTCCCGCATCAATGACGGCGTGGGCTCCCACGGTCGTTCCGGCGCCCAACCGGGCCTCCGGATGAATCACTGCGGTCGGATGAATCATGGCTTTCCTGGTCCGGGAAACAGCGCCCGGAGGCCTAGGAGTAGAACTGGCCCAGTTCCTTGAGCGAACAAAAATCCCGGGGCCGCTCGGTGGACGGACGTCCGATGATGACGTGGTCCAGGACCTCCACCTTGAGCAACTGCCCGGCGCGAATGAGATCCCGGGTGGTTCGGATGTCCGCCTCGCTGGGGGTGGGATCCCCGGACGGATGATTGTGGGCGACGATGACGGCATGGGCTCCCACCAGGATCGCCGGACGGAACACCTCCCGCGGGTGAACCAGCACGCTGTCCAGCAATCCGCGCCCCACCTCTTCGACCCGGATGAGGCGTCGGCGCGTATCGAGCAGGAGCACCACAAAGCGCTCGGTCTCCAGCAACGACAGATCCTCCCGGAGAACCGACGCCACCGCCGCGGGAGTGTCCACCAACGGGGTCTCGCGCCGCCGCTCCTCCGTCAGACGGGCGGCCAATTCGAACGCAGCCTTCAACATCACAGCCTTGTCGCGCCCGATGCCGCGAATCGTCATCAAGCGCTCCACGGGAGACCGGGCAATCCCCTCCAGGGAACCCAGGTCCCGGAGGACGTGATGACCGATCTCGACCGCAGACATGCCGGCCAGACCGGTGCGCAACAGGATGGCGAGCAGCTCCGCGCTGTGAAGCGCCTTGGGTCCGCGCTCCACCAGACGTTCCCGGGGGCGCTCCCCGACGGGCATTTCCTGAATTCGAAACCCGGACGACACAGCGGCGGACATCGTGCCCCCGCAGCCGGCTCCTCCGCCACGTGAATGTCCTCCCCAAAATTGGGCGGGGTCCGGAGGAAGTGAAGCCTGTGGGTCACCGTTGTCGGGCGTTCCCGGGAGGTTCCACTTCACCGATCCGTCCGCGAATCCACAGGGCGCGATCCACCGATTCGATCTGGCCTCCCGGGGCGGGACCGTCCGACCATGGACGCGATGGCAGTGATTGAAGTCAGCGGATTGACCAAGGCCTTCAAGACCGCCCGAAAGGCGCCCGGGCTTTCCGGGGCGTTCCGGGGATTGTTCCGGCGCGACTACGAGACCGTCCATGCCGTCAAGGACGTGAGCTTCCGCGTGAATGAGGGCGAATTCGTCGGGTTTCTGGGCCCCAACGGCGCGGGCAAGACCACCACGCTGAAAATGCTGTCCGGACTCCTGTACCCCACCTCGGGCACCGCGTCCGTCCTTGGGTACACCCCCTGGGAGCGAAAGGACGGCTATCGCCGGCAGTTCGCCCTGCTGCTCGGACAAAAGAACCAGCTTTGGTGGGATCTCCCCGCACGGGAATCCTTCGATCTCAACGCCCGGATCTATGGTCTTGATCGCGCGGGGTTCCAGCGGACCGTGGATGAACTGAGCGAACTCCTCGACGTGCGCGCCCAATTGACGACGCCGGTCCGGGAACTCTCGCTGGGGGAGCGGATGAAGTGCGAGCTGATCGCCGCCCTGCTGCACCAACCCCGGGTCCTCTTCCTAGACGAACCCACGATCGGACTCGACGTCGTGTCCTCGCGGGTGGTCCGGGAATTCCTGCGCCGCCACAATCGCACGCGGCGCACCACGATCCTGCTCACGAGCCATTACATGGCCGACATCCAGGAACTCTGTGAGCGCGTGATCATCGTGGACCACGGCACGGTGTTTTTTGACGGACGGCTCGAGGAGATCCTCGACCGGTTTGCCGGACACAAGATCGTGACGGTCCGATGGGAGCCGTCCCTCCCCGGCTCGACCCCCGGCACGGATCCGGCGCGGCACGGGGACGTGATCGAGCAGCTTCCGGACGGGCTCAAGCTCAAGGTGGCGAGGGACCGCGTGATTCCCGCGGTAAAGGCGCTGCTGGACGACCTTCCCGTCCGCGACTTCAGCGTGGAGGAGGTCCCGATCGAGGACATCATCCGGCAGGTGTTCCAGCGGGATCGCCCCGCGGCGTGAGACCCGTTACTTGCCGCAGCAGTTCTTGTATTTCTTGCCGCTGCCGCAGGGGCACGCGTCATTCCGACCCACCCTGGGAACCGTCCTGACCGGCTTCGCCTTGGCCAACTGCTCGTTGGCCTCGCTGACGATGCTCGACTGGGCGGGATCGGGCTCCGCCGCCGAAGCCGCCGGATCCCCACCGAAGGCCGACGCCTGTTGATGGATGGTGATCTGGGGCAGGTTGTGGAAGAACTGCTCGAAGGCCATCAGGCTCGAGGCGCTCCGGAAGATGTTGTGGCAGATCTCGGTCTTGATGTTGACCATCAACTCGTCGAACAGCTTGAAGGCCTCCGCCTTGTACTCGATCAGCGGATCCCGCTGGGCATAGGCGCGGAGGCCGATGGAACTCCGGAGGGAATCCATGCTGTAGAGATGCTCCTGCCAGAGCCGGTCGATCGCGCTGAGGATGGTGTATCGCTCCAGGCTGGCGAGCACCTCCGGCTTCTCGAGGCTGACCTTGAGATCATACGCCTCGCGAACGGTGTGCCCCACGTACTGGAACAGGCTCAATTGCGCCTCGTTCAAGCCGTCGAACATCGACCCGGCCACGGGAAGCTGCTTCCCGGCCTGCGCGGCCTTGAGGAACTCGGGTTCGTTGATCCCCAGCGGGAAGGTCATGTTCACCCAGTCCGAAAAGCCCCGGAGGTTCCACTCCGCCGGGTCGCTCTCGGCGTCCGAAAACTCCTGCACCTTCAACAGGACGACCTCCTCCATGATGTCCATGAGGCGGTCGCGAACGTCGTCCGACTGGATGATCTCGTTGCGGAAGCCGTAGATGACCTCCCGCTGCTTGTTCATCACGTCGTCAAACTCGAGCGTGCGCTTTCGGATCTGGAAGTTGTGTCCCTCGACCCGCTTTTGTGCCTGTTCAATGGACCGGTTCAGCAACGGATGCTCCAACTCCTGCCCCTCCTCCAGTCCCATGCGGACCATGATGTTGGAAATCCGGTCGGACCCGAACAGACGCATCAGGTCGTCCTCGAGCGATATGAAGAAGTGCGACGACCCGGGATCGCCCTGGCGGGAGCAGCGCCCGCGCAACTGACGGTCAATGCGCCGCGATTCATGACGCTCGGTGCCGAGCACGTGAAGTCCGCCGACCTCCGCAACGCCCGGACCCAGTTTGATGTCGGTACCACGGCCGGCCATGTTGGTGGCGATCGTAACGGCCCCCCGTTGCCCGGCGCGGGTGACAATCTCCGCCTCCTGCTGGTGGTACTTGGCATTCAGGACCGAGTGGGGAATCCCCGCCGACTTCAGCATCCGCCCGAGCATTTCGCTCGTCTCCACGGAAATCGTACCAACCAGGATCGGACGCCCCTGCGCGTGCAACTCCTTGATCTCGCGAACCACGGCCTCGAATTTCTCCCGGCGGGTCTTGTAGACCGAGTCGTTCCGATCCTTGCGGATGTTGGGCCGGTTGGTCGGGATGGTCATCACCCCGAGCTTGTAGATGTCGTGGAATTCCTGGGCCTCGGTCTCCGCGGTTCCGGTCATGCCCGCCAGCTTCAGGTAGAGCCGGAAATAGTTTTGGATGGTGATCGTGGCGAGGGTCTGCGTCTCCCGTTCAATCGCGACCTCCTCCTTGGCCTCGACCGCCTGGTGAAGGCCGTCGCTCCAGCGGCGTCCGGACATCAACCGTCCCGTGTGCTCATCGACGATCACCACCTTGTTGTCCGGGGTGACGACATACTGAACATCCCGCTCGTACAGGCAGTAGGCCTTGAGCAACTGTGAGATCGCGTGGATGACCTGCGCACGGTCCTCAAAGGCCTGTTGGAGGCCCTGCTTCTTCTCCAGGCGCTCCTTCAGGGGCAGCGAGGAGTCCGTGTCGATCTGGCTGTACAGGGTCGGCAGATCCGGAAGGACGAACTGATCCGGGTCGTTGGGAGAAATGGCCAGGCGGCCCCGCTCCGTCAGGTCCGCCTCGTGCGACTTCTCCTCGATGGCGAACAGCAATTGCTCCTTTTCCGCATACAACTGCTTCTTGGACTGGTCCGAATGCAGCTCCACCTCATAGGCCTGGACCCGCTTCTGGTTGACGGGGTCCTCAAACAACCGGAGGAGGGCCTCCGATTTGGGCTGCCCTAGCTTCACCTTGTAGAGCAGCGAGGCCAGTTGCGCCTCCAGTTCCGACGCCCCCTTGGGCGCACCGCCCTCCGCGGGCGACAACTGGCGAAGAATCTCCTCGGCCTCCCTCAAAAACCGGGAGCACAAATCCCGCTGCGCCTGAACGAGCCGCGCAACCGCGGGCTTCCATTCCACATAGCGTTGCTCCACGGAAACCACCGCCGGACCGCTGATGATCAGGGGCGTCCGGGCCTCATCGATGAGGATGGAGTCCACTTCGTCCACAATCGCGAAATAGTGTCCCCGCTGGACCTGTTCCTCCCGATTGGAGGCCATTCCATTGTCACGAAGGTAGTCGAAGCCAAACTCGGAATTGGTGCCGTAGGTGATGTCGCACCGATACATTTCGCGCCGGACGGCCGGCGGCTGATCGTGGGTGATGCACCCGACCGTAAGACCCAGAAACCGGTAAACGGCCCCCATCCACTCCGAATCGCGCTGGGCAAGGTAGTCGTTGACCGTGACCACGTGGACCCCGCGTCCGGAAATGGCGTTGAGATAGACGGGCAGCGTCGCCACCAGCGTCTTGCCCTCGCCCGTCGCCATCTCGGCGATGTATCCCCGATGCAGGGCTGCGCCGCCGATCAACTGCACGTCAAAGGGCACCATGTCCCACTTCAACTGGTGGCCGCGCACCTCGATCTCGCGGCCGCAGAGCCTCCGGCAGGCATTCTTCACCACGGCAAACGCCTCGGGAAGCAGGGCATCCAAACGCCGTTTCAGCTCGGCCGCATCCTCGATCGCGGATAGCTCCGCCTTCCACTCCAGGGTCTTTTGCCGCAGCGCGTCCTCCGGCAGGGCCTGCAGGCCCTGCTCGAATTCATTGATGCGCCCAACGAGCGGCCGGAGCTTGCGGACCTCCCGCTCATTGCGGGAGCCGAGGATTTTTCGGAACAGGTAGCCGATCATGACGGGACGTTTCTAAAAGGGCCGGGAAACCTAGGGTGGTGGCAGGAGAGCGTCAAAGGCTTATGATCCCTCCCAAATCCCCCCATTGGACCCGCTCCTTTCCAACTTGCGGTCGGGACACAGAAAATTCTAACTGTTCAAACGAGATTGAACGAACTGAATCGTTTTCACTCTGAAGACCGGAGCGGCCGCATTCAGCTTCGTCCGCTCCCCTGAACCTTTGTCATCCGACCCCGCCATGGCGACTCCGCTGGGACGCACCCGTCTCGAATTCATCGAGGTGGCGGGGCGCGTCTGCCAGATCGTCGGGCTTCCGCGGTCCGTGGGACAGGTTTACGGACTCCTGTATCTCTCCCCACGGCCGCTGGCGCTGGACGACATTGCGGATCAACTGTCGATCAGCAAGGCGAGCGTGAGCACCGGGACGCGACAACTCGCTGCGTGGCAGGCCATCCGACAAGTCTGGGTCCCCGGGGATCGGCGGGACCATTTTGAGGCGGTGGGAGACCTGCGGGAACTCCTCCGATCTGTCTACTCGGGATTCTTTTCGCCGAAATACGCCAAAACCGGACGAAAACTTGAGGTGCTTCTCTCCACGTTGGAAGCCGAGCGGCGGGAGGGATCCGTGTCCCGGGACGACCACGACTTCTACAAGGAGCGCCTTGCCCACCTGGTCCAGATTCAATCCCGCGCCAGCAAACTCCTTCCCTTGATGGAGAAGCTGCTGTGACCCGGAATCCCCAAGGCCGCCCGGCCGAGCCCCATCCTTGCAGCCGCCATCCCCGTTTTACATGAACCGCAAAGCCCTCATCACAGGAATCAGCGGTCAGGACGGCTCCTACCTGGCCGAACTTCTTCTCGAGAAGGGCTACGAAGTCCACGGCATCGTCCGCCGCCAAAGCAGCACCTACCGTCCCCGCCTCGATGCCGTCCGAAGCCGGAAAGACCTCCCGCTGGACCGGCTGCATCTGCATTATGGGGACCTGGGGGACGGTGGCGGACTGGTGCGCTTGGTGGACCGGATCGGCCCCGAGGAAGTTTACAACCTGGCGGCCCAGAGCCACGTCCGGGTCAGCTTCGACACCCCGGAATACACGACGGATGTCACGGCAACCGGATGCATCCGGCTCCTGGATGCCATTCGGGACGTTGGACTTCGTCCGCGATTCTATCAGGCCTCCTCCTCAGAAATGTTCGGAAAGGTCCGGGAAGTCCCCCAAACCGAGAACACCCCGTTTTATCCCCGAAGCCCCTACGCCTGCGCCAAGGTTTTCGCCTACTGGGCCACGGTGAATTACCGGGAATCCTACGGACTTCACGCCAGCAACGGCATCCTTTTCAATCATGAGTCCCCCCGGCGCGGAGAGACCTTCGTCACCCGAAAAATCACGCTCGCGGCCGCCCGGATAAAACTGGGACTGCAGGATCGCCTGGCCCTGGGAAACCTGGACGCCCGGAGGGATTGGGGCTACGCGAAGGAGTATGTCGACGCCATGTGGCGGATGCTGCAGCAACCCGCCGGGGACGACTACGTGGTGGCCACACAGGAGTCCCATACCATCGAGGAGTGCCTCGAGGTCGCGTTCGGGGCGGTGGGACTGAACTGGCGCGACCGCGTCGATGTGGATCCCCGGTTCTATCGACCGGCCGAGGTCGATCATCTGATCGGCAATGCGGAAAAGGCCCGCCGGATCCTCGGCTGGGAGCCCAAGGTTCGTTTTCGGGAATTGATCGAGTTGATGGTGGAGGCGGACCTGCGACTGATCCACGACCAACGGGCCGGCAACCCCATCCTCTCCCTTTAACACCTTCCACCCGATCACGGGATTCAACCTTGCCCAGCGCACTCATCACAGGAATCACGGGACAGGACGGCTCCTATCTCTCGGAGTTTCTCCTCGAGCGCGGCTACGACGTCCACGGATTGGTGCGGGACCCGGCGCGGGCGGCCGGATTCAGGATCGGACGCGGGCATGATCGCCTCCAGATTCACAGTGAGGACTTCTCCGACGCGGGCCGCCTCGCTGCCCTGGTGAAGGGCATCGGCCCCGACGAGGTCTACCATCTCGCCGCGCAGACGCATGTGGCACAGAGCACGGCGGACCCGCTGTCCACCCTGCAAATCAATGTCCTGGGAACCGCGCGACTCCTCTCGGCCTGTCGCCAGTGCCGACGCCCACCCCGTTTGTTCCACGCCAGCACCTCGCTGGTGTTTGGGGAGCCCAGGACCAGCCCACAGGACGAAACCACCGAGTTTCGCCCCACGAATCCCTACGCCGCCTCCAAGGCGTGCGCCACCGACCTCGTCCGCATCGCCCGGGACACGGAGGGATTTTTCTTCGTCAACGGGATCTGCTACAACCACGAGTCCCCAAGGCGGGATCCCACCTTTGTCACCGCCAAGATTTGCAGGGCTGCCGCCAGAATTCGGAAGGGACTGCAAACGTCCCTCACTCTCGGCCACATCGGCGCACGGCGGGACTGGGGCGACGCCAGGGAATTCGTCTCCGGGTTCTGGTCCTCCCTCCAGGCCGATGAACCGAGGGACTACGTCTTCGCCACGGGAGTTCTCCATTCCGTGGAGGACGTCCTGTCCGTCGCCTTTGGGACCGTCGGACTCGAGTGGAGGAATCATGTCGTGATCGATCCCACCCTGTTCCGGCCTTCAGACCCCTGCCAACTGGTCGGCAATGCCTCTCGCGCCCATCAGAAGCTGGGATGGAAGGCGACCGGGCGGTTTGAGGACCTGATCGCGGAAATGACGCGTTGCGCCCTCGAGGCGTCCGATGGAGGACCCGCTTCCCATGAGTAGTCCCGGAGGAAATCGAGTTCTGGTCACCGGCGCCGCCGGATTCATCGGGTATCACCTTTCCAGGGCCCTCCTGGAGAAGGGGATTCCCGTGACCGGCATCGACAATCTCAATGCCTACTACGATGTCCGCCTCAAGGAGGCGCGACTCACCCGACTCCTGGGAATCCCGGGGTTTGAATTCGAGCGAATGGACCTGGCGGATCGTGAGGCCATTTCCTCGCTGTTTCGGACACGACGGCCCCGCCGGGTGCTCCACATGGCGGCGCAGGCCGGGGTGAGATACTCCCTGGAAAAACCCGAAGCCTACGTGGAGTCCAATCTGTCCGGGTTCCTCAACATCCTGGAGGGCTGTCGTCACCACGAGGTCGATCATCTGGTCTATGCCTCCTCCAGTTCGGTCTACGGGGCGAACACGCGGATGCCCTTCTCCATTCACCACAATGTGGACCATCCGGTGAGCCTCTACGCCGCGACCAAGAAATCGAATGAGCTGATGGCCCACGCCTACAGCCATCTGTTCCGGATTCCCACCACGGGCCTGCGTTTCTTCACCGTCTACGGACCGTGGGGGCGTCCGGATATGGCACTCTACCTGTTCACACGATCCATCCTGGAAGGCCGGCCGATCGATGTATTCAACGAAGGCCGGATGAGGCGGGACTTCACCTATGTGGATGACATCGTCGAGGGCGTGCTGAGGGTTCTGGATCGGGCGCCGGTCCCGAATGCGGACTGGAACAGCGCCGAACCGGATCCAGGCAGCAGCCGCGCGCCGTACCGGATCTACAACATCGGCAACGATCATCCGGTTGAATTGATGCAGTTGATTCGCTGCCTCGAGCAGGCTCTCGGCCGCACGGCGGAGAAACGGTTCCTTCCCATGCAGCCGGGGGACGTCCTGGAGACCTGGGCCAACGTGGACGAACTGGTACGGGACGTCGGCTTCCATCCATCGACTCCGATCGAGGAGGGGATCCTCCGATTTGTTGCTTGGTACCGCGATTTCCACGGTGTTTGAATTCCATGTCCTGGGTATGCGCCTGGTCCTGATCAACCTCCTGTTTTGGGTCGCCGCGACGGGGGCGTGGGCCTGGTACCATGTCCTCCCGCCCGAACCGCCCGTGCGGTACTCGTTTTCCGCCCGCGACTCGATCCCGGGGCTGCGCTTCGCTGCGGAACCGGTCAACGACGCGGCGGCACAACTCCTGGCCACGACCAACCTGTTCAACGGCACATTCTCCGCTCCGGGGGGCAACCGCACCACTGTCTTTATGGGTACCTGGAGCGCCCAGAACTCCAAGGAGATGAGCGTGGTCTCCCACACACCGGATATCTGCTGGGTCGGGGCTGGTTGGACGCCGATTCCCGGAAGACATCCCGACCGCATCGAGCTCGAATTTGGCGGGGTCCGCCTCCCTTTTGAATGCCGGACCTTCCGGGCACCCGGCAATCACCACGATGAACTCACGGTCTGGTGCACCCTGGTGAATGGCCGCGTCACCGGGGAGACCGGACGGTTTGTCGCGACCGCAGATCCCGGCTCCCGGAAGGAGGAACGTCAGGCACCACAGGCCCGGCGACTCGCGGGAAACCATTTTCTGGACGCACTGCGGCACCGAAGTGCCGGCACCGGAGAAAAGCAGTTCGTCCGATTCTCCACGAGGCTCGACGGCGACTGGCAGCGCTCTCTCCAGGATCTCCAGGCCTTTGGACAGCGGTGGCTGACGGTCACCACGACCACGGCCCCGGCCACACCGGCGTCCTCCCATCCATAGACACTCCCTCAACGTTTCGATCTCCATTCTGAATCATGAGTTCCCTCCGTATCGGCATCGGCCCCTCCTCATTTGCGCAGGAGGATCGCGCCCCTCTGGACATTCTCCTCCGCGCCGGGGTGACCGTGGTTCCGAATCCCACAGGAAAGCGCCTGACCGAGGCCGAAATCACCGACTTCCTGGCCCGGGAACGCCTGGATGGCCTCCTCGCGGGATTGGAGCCATTGAATCGCCGCGTGCTGGAGTCGGCGCGCCCCACGTTGAAAGCCCTGGCCCGCGTCGGCATTGGCATCACCAACGTGGACGTCGCTGCATGCCAGGAATTGGGAATCCGGTTCTCCTTCACCCCGGATGGACCAACCCAAGCGGTGGCGGAGATGACCCTGGCGGCGCTCCTCCATTTGGTCCGGGACCTCGGGCCCATGGACCGGGCGCTGCATGCGGGGAAGTGGCCCAAAATGGTCGGACGGAGCCTCAAGGAACTCACGGTTCTGATGGTTGGATTTGGACGCATTGGTCGAGCCGTTGCAGCCCAATTGCACGCACTGGGGTGCAAATTGATCATCCACGACCCGTTTCTCGCCCAGGGCACCCCATGCCCCTACCGGCAGGTCGGACTTCTGGAGGGACTCGCGGAAGCGGACGTCGTCTCGCTGCACGCCGCCGGAGACAAGCCCCTGCTGGGTTCCGCCGAACTGGCCGCGGCACGACGCGGCCTGATCATTCTCAATTCGGCGCGAGGTGAACTCGTGGACGAGGCGGCGCTCGTCCAGGGCCTCGAATCGGGACAGGTCTCCAAGGCCTGGTTCGACGCCTTTTGGCAGGAACCCTATTCGGGCCCCCTCCTCCGATTCGACCAGGTCCTGCTCACGCCACACGCCTGCACCTACACGCGCCACTGTCGGCGCGAAATGGAATCCGAGGCGGCCCGCAACCTGCTGCGGGATCTGGGGATGCCTTCCTGACACTTCGAATTTGTTGCCACGATCCCCATGATTCACGACTCACTCCCCCGCTGGCGTACCCTGCCGGGACTCTCCAGCCACGCCATCTGGTCCACCGCCTTCCAATGGCTGGAAACCAAGGCCGCGACCGCCCCGGAAGGCGACCACCCCCTGGGACAGGACGGTTTTTTTGCACGGGTCATGGCCTATCCCACCAAGGACCGCCCCCAGGCGAAGTACGAAATGCACCGCAAGACGATCGATATTCAGTACACGGTCGAGGGCGCGGAGGGCATTGAAGTTACCGACACGTCGCGACTGGTTGCGCTCAACAACTATTCGGAGGCGGCGGAAGTGGAACATTTTGAGACACCCAGTTTGGGGAATGTCCGAGTGGACAATCTGGCGGGTTGGTTCACCATCCTGTTCGCCGGAGAGCCCCACATGCCCCAACTGCGGGCAGACGGGGCGCCGTCCGTCCGCAAGGTGGTTGTGAAAATCCCCGCCCACCTGGTTGCTTGAGCTCCAGAACCCGGAGCTCCGGCCTGACTCTCCTATTACCCTCCCCATAGCAATGACATTGAACATTGGCCTGATTGGATTCGGAAAAATGGGCCAAACCCGACTCGAATCCATCGTCTCCACCGGCAAAGGGACCGTCCTCGTTGCCCACGATCCGCATGCCCAGGATTTCCGGGGAATCCGGTCCGTCGCAACCGCCGAAGAGGTGATCTCGGACCCGCGCCTCGATGCGGTGTTCATCGCCACGCCGAATTTCCAAAACCGCCCGTACACACTCGCCGCACTGGCGGCGGGAAAGCACGTCTTCTGCGAAAAGCCCCCGGCATTCACCGGACAGGAGGTCCTTGAAATCCAGCGGGCCGAGAAGGCCAGCGGACGGAAGCTCATGTACGGATTCAATCATCGGCACCACGGGTCCATCCGGGCCATGAAGGCGATGGTGGAATCCGGGAAGTACGGACGTCTCCTTTGGATGCGGGGTCGATACGGAAAGAGCGTCGACAAGAACTATTTCTCAACGTGGAGGGCAAAGAAGGATCTGGCCGGCGGGGGAATCCTCCTCGACCAGGGTATCCACATGCTCGACCTCTTCCTCCTGTTGGCAGGGGATTTCGACGAGGTGCAAGGCATGGTCTCGAGCCTCTACTGGCGGCTCGACGGCATCGAGGACAACGTCTTTGCCAACTTCCGAAACCGGACCACGGGGGTTGTTGCCTCCCTCCACAGCACGATGACCCAGTGGCGGCATCTCTTCTCGTTCGAGGTCTTCCTCGAGCGCGGGCACATGGTGTTGAACGGTCTGAAAACCCAGTCCGGAAGCTATGGCGACGAAGTCCTCGCGGTGAGCAAAAACCGCACAGTGGCGCCCGCCGCCACGTGGGAGGAGGAGGAAAAGATCGTCTATCACGCCGACAATTCGTGGCGGGACGAAACCGAATACTTTCTGGATTGCATCCGCGAGGACCGCCCGGTGGTCAATGGCAGTTCGCAGGACGCCCTTCGCGTGATGCAATTGATCGACCGCATCTATCAGGAGGAACGGCACCACAGGGCCGACCTGCACCAGGACCTCCTGTCCTGAAGGATGCCACGGACCGGATCCCCGGGGGACAAGACCACATTCATGGCCAACGCAGCACAAAATCTGGCAGCGGGACGTCCTGCGGCACCCATGGCCCACCTTCGCCGAGCCCAGGAATTTCTGGTGAAACGTCAGGGCGAGATCCTCGCGGCATTCGCGATGTTCACAGGCCCGGCGGTCAATCTTGTCTACGGAATCCTGGTGGTCCGGAACCTGGATCCGGAAATGGCAGGGTTGATCAGCAATGCCTCCCTGCTCCCGGTCTACCTGACTTTTCTCCACTTTGGGGTCCTGAACGGGATGCAACGGGAACTCCCCTACGCGCTCGGTGCCCGGAATACGGCCCGGGCGGAGAAGATCCTGCAACTGACCACGAAGGTCAGCCGTCTCGCGGGACTCGTCGGTGCCCTGGTCTGTGTCGGAGCCGGGATCATCACCCTCCTTCTGCACAAGCCCGCTCTCCTCGCCGTCGCCTACTTCGGCTCCGCCTTCGGGGCCCTCGCCTACCAGATGAATTTTCAGGTCGACACCGGCCTGCGGGCCGAGAATCGGTTTCTCCGACAGGGCCTGGCCGTGATCAGCACCAACGCCATATCCCTGATTTCCTGCATCCTGATTCCTCTCGCGGGAGCGAAGGGGGCGATCGCCCGGGGAGTTTTGGCATCCATCGGAAGCATTGTCGTGCGGCTCCGGACCGGGGTCTGGCGGGAAGGGGGTTCGTGGGATTGGGCGGAATTAAGGGCGCTGGCCAGGACGGGTCTTCCCCTCCTGATTTCGGGCACCCTGGTCAGTCTGATGATGGTTTCCGATCGGACGGTTGTCGCCATCATGCTTTCCCATAGAGACTTGGGAGAAATCGCGCTGGCGGCTCTGATCGTCAACAGCATGACACTCTTTCCCGTGTCGCTCTCCGTGGTGCTCTTTCCCAAGATTGCCCGCGCCTACGGCGAACATCGGTCTCGACGGAAACTGCGACGATTCGTGTGGATCAGCCTGGTCTATAACGCCGCCACGCTCATCCCAATCAGCGCCCTCGCCTATTTCCTCATCGGCCCGATCGTCGAGACCTACTTTCCCAAGTACATTCCCGGACTTCCCGCCGCACGGCTTGCATGCGTTACCTGCGTGTTCTGGGTCTACATGGGGGTCGGCTCGGTCATTGGCGTCATTAACCGCATGACCGGATATCTCTGCGTCTTCGCGGTGTGCCTCCTCATGATGTACGGACTGGCCGCCGTCCTGATCCATCTCGGGTACGGCATCATCGGCGCCACCTGGGCGCGCCTCGTCGGAACGGTGCTCATGTGCATTTGCACCATAACCTACTCTATTTACCTAACTTCCGAGGATGACAAACCCGAGGGACCTGATGCCGCGAACTAGTGTCAACCTCCTCGACCCTCTTCAGGGTCGTCGATGGTTGCAATTGTTGACTCCGGATCCCGATTGCGGCTTTCGCCTGAAGCCCAACCTGAACCTCCCGGCGCGATTCCTTGGCTTCTCCCTGAATTCCAACCGATTTGGACTCCGCGGCCCCTGCGATGATCGTGGCCAGGGAGTGGTGTTTGGCACCTCATTTGCCATGGGGATTGCCGTCAACAACGGAGAAAACTGGTGGGACCTGGCCCTGCCCACCTCGGGATGGATGAATCTCGGACTTGCCGTCGGCTTCCGGGAATGGGAAAACCTCCTCGGCCGCTACTACCGAGGCTCCTTTGATCGGGCGTGGCTGCTGTATCACCCCAATTTTTGGGTGCACTGCCGGATGTACGAGCGCTGGCGCCAGTCCGGAACCGATGTGTTCCGAGCGCTGCGCTGGCGTCGCAGTCTGCCGTGGTGCGTTTACCTCAAATTTCGGCGCGCCTATCGCAGGCCGAAGCAGCTTCAATCAGGCCGCTTGATTGAGGTGCATTCGGACGGCGGTCCGTTTGAAATCGACACTGAATACGTCGGAATGGATTTCGACAAGCAATCGGAACTGTTTGAGCGAAATCTCGAAATCCTTTCGAGGATGCTTTCGCGGTTTCGTCAGGTCACCATGGTTCGCCTCCGGGTCAAGCCCGAGTTGGTTCCAGACAATGTCGCCAACCAGAGACTTCGCCGAACCTGCTCGGTGTACGACCAGTGGTACGAGGCCACCCGTAGTGGCCTGCACCAGCGGGTCTCGCTCGACATCCTGGAGGGGCCGCCGATGAAACTCCCGGACTACCTGCCCTGTGATGCCCACTGGAATGCCCGGGGGAACCAATGTTTCGGCGAGTGGATGCGGCCAAAGATTTCGACCCAGTCCTGATTCATCTCAACCGGCAGATCATCGTCCAAAGAATGTCCACGCAGCCCAGCCTCATCACACGCGGAATCCGCCGCGCTTCCCAACTCTCGCTCCGCCCCTTCCGGACCATGGGCGTGGCTCTTGGGGAAAATGATGCTCGGATCAAGGCGCTCAGGAATATCCATGCGGGCCGGAGGGGTTTCATCATCGGGAACGGTCCCAGCCTGACCGTGGCCGACCTTCACCGTCTCAAGGGCGAGGTCACCTTCGCCTCCAACAAGATTTATCTCGCCTTCGATCAGACGGACTGGAGGCCGACCTACTACTCCGTCTGCGACAAGCTGGTCGCCAAGAACAATTCGAAGATCATCGCCGACCTCCCGCTCAACAAGCTGCTCTCGGACTGGGTCAGCGAGTTCTTCCAACCCGGGGATGCCTCCATCTGGCTTCGGGAACTGGCGGTTCCCAGTTCCGGTCCGAACGGGAGGGCAAGCCATCCATTCTCCGAAAACCTTCTGGTCGGACTGTATGGCGGGGCCACGATCATCTATCAACAGCTCCAGACCGCCTTCTACATGGGCATCACCGAGGCCATCCTGATCGGGGTCGATTTCTCCTTCCAACTTCCCGAACAGCGGGTTGCCACCGGGGTTCACGGTTACGAACAGGCCCTGAAATCCGAAGGGGAGGTCAACCACTTCCATCCGGATTACCGAAAGCCCGGGGAGGCCTGGGCCGTCCCCAACATGGAAGGCCAGCGCGTCTCGTTCCAATCCGCATTGGAACGGTACCAGGCTGCGGGCCGCAAGGTCATCAACGCCTCGCGCGTCACCAAACTGGACGTGTTCCCCCGCGGCAACTTCGACGAAATCGTCGGACGCTGAGTTTCGATCTGCGCCACCCATGAACCGGTGGCGCTCCCCCAATTCATGAGAGTTCTGGTCACTGGAGGCAGTGGATTTATTGGACGTCACCTGATCGCCCACCTTCTCGCGAAGGGTTACGAGGTGGTCAATGTGGACATCACCCCCCCCTTGGAACCCTCCCAGAGGTCCCTCTGGCGGGAAGGGTCCATTCTCGATTCCTCCGGATTGGAACGTTGCTTCCGCGATATTCGCCCCGATCGGGTGGTTCACCTCGCCGCCCTGGCGATCATGGAGGGCAAGTCCATTGATGAATTCAGCGCCAACACCGACGGGACCGCCCATGTCCTGAATGCCGTTCGGGCGGTGGGGACCGTGGAGCGACTCGTCGTCACATCCACCCAGCACGTTCGCAAACCCGGAAGCCCGCCGCCCCGGGCCGATGACGATTACGTCCCCTACATGCTGTACGGGGAAAGCAAGGTCATCACGGAAAAGCTGACCCGCGCCGCGGGCCTGACCGGACACTGGACCCTGATCCGCCCCACGGCCGTCTGGGGCCCGCATCACCCGTTCCTGGTCGACGGCCTTTGGCGCCTGATTCACCGCGGGTTATACGTGCATCCCTCCCACGATCCGGTGGTCCGATCCTATGGATACGTCCGGAACATCGCCTGGCAGATTGAACGGATCCTCTCGCTTCCCGCCGCCTCCACCCATGGGAAGACGCTGTACGTCGGGGACGAAAACTCCCGACAGGAGGACTGGATCAATGGATTCGCACGGGCTCTGACCGGACGGGATGTCCGCACCGTGCCG
The DNA here is from genome assembly GCA_016793645.1 of Verrucomicrobiales bacterium. GTDB lineage: Bacteria > Verrucomicrobiota > Verrucomicrobiia > Limisphaerales > UBA9464 > UBA9464. The sequence continues at coordinate 9,808 of JAEUHD010000289.1, read as the reverse complement.
CTCTGGTCCCTGCGGGTCCTCGCCGGGTTCGGCGATTGCGCACGGGCGGTCGGCCTGCGGTTTCCCCTGTACGGATCGCGCCTGTACAACCTGATCACCAGCAACCCGGTCCCCATTCAGCCCACGTTTGACATTCTCGGCCGGGGTCCCGTGTCCATGGCGGATGGCATCGAGGAGACCTGTGCCTGGCTGCGCACCCAATACGGCGGAGGCCAGCAGTAGGTGATTGCATGGTCCGAACCCGGACCAACTGGCACCCTCCGGAAACAATTCCGTGGCCAAAATGCGTAAAGTTTTAGGTAGCACTCCCATGGACCATCCATAGGATTTTTCCAACGAACACGATGTCGTCACGACTGATCGGCAAGCTAAACAAGGTTCTCTTCTCGCTGTCCCATCCCCGTTGTTGGGCTCCGCTGACCCGCGGGGTGGCACCGGCCATAGAACATGCGAGTGTGCTGGCAGACATCTCGTGCGACCTGCTCCTGGATGTGGGAGCGAATCGGGGGCAATTCTCCCTGGTATCGAGGGTGGTCCACCCCAAATTGCGCATCCACGCCTTCGAACCCCAACCCGGGGAGGCCGCGGTGTATCGAAGCCTTTTCGACCGGGACCCGCTGGTAAAACTTCACGAGGTCGCCCTCGGAGACAAGGCGGGTGAGGCGGACCTGCACATCAGCCGGAGGGCGGACAGCTCCTCCCTGCTCCCGATCGGCGAACTTCAATCAAAACTGTTCCCCAGCACGGAAGAGGTGGGTGTCCACCGGGTTCCGGTGGTGACTCTGGACAGCCTGGTTTCGGAGTGGCCCCAGGCCCGGAACATCCTGCTCAAACTGGACGTTCAGGGCTTCGAACTGGGCGTCCTCAGGGGGGCCACAACCGCCCTCAAACAGTGCGCCTTTGTCTACGCCGAGTGTTCCGAGGTTCCCCTGTACACCGGACAGGCGTTGTATCCCGAGGTGGCCTCATTCCTGCGTCAGGAAGGATTCCGGCCGGTTCGAAAAGCCAACGAACAGTACGTCAATGGCCAACTGGTCCAGGCCGATCATCTTTTTGGCAAGGCGTGAACGATTCGCGAAACGAAACAATGACCGTCGCCCCCACCCAACCCTTCTCACCTCCCCCCTCCCCCCTGAAGACCAGGCAGATTTTGGGAGTCCAGTTCTTCACCGGGACTCCCGACGAAGCCGTTGACATCGGATTGCGGGGCGGATTGGTCGTCGTCCCGGCGGCGCCGGCCCTGATTGAGCTCGGTCAGGACGCCGACTACCGGGAATCGCTGCTCCGTTCCGACCTCGCCATCACGGACAGCGGTCTCATGGTGCTGCTCTGGCGACTGCAACGGGGGGAAAAACTCATCCGCGTCTCCGGATTGGAGTACCTGCGACTGCTGCTCGAACGACCGGGAATGAAATCGGCGGGCAAGATCTGCTGGATCATGCCCACGGCCACGGCCCGGGACCGCACCGTCGATTGGCTCCGCAAACAGGGGTTCGAATGCAGCGCCGAGGACTGCTATCTCGCACCCATGTATCCGCGGGGCCCGGTCGTGGACGAGAAACTTCTTGGGTGGCTGGAACAAAGGCGACCGGAGCAGATTATCGTAGGACTGGGGGGAGGCACCCAGGAGCGCCTGGGGCTCTACCTTCGGGATCACCTCAGTTTCCGCCCGGGAATTCATTGCATCGGAGCGGCCATCGGGTTCCTGACCGGCGAACAGGTCAACATCCCCCCCTGGGCGGACTACCTGTTCCTCGGTTGGCTCTTCCGTTGTTTCGGCGAACCCGGCAAATTCCTTCCCCGATACTGGCGTGCTCGCAAGCTCGTCGGGCTCATGTGGCGCCACGGGGAAAACCTCCCACCCCTGGACGCCCGGTAGCCGGCCCGCCCGGGGATTCTTCCGGTCCGGCTCGTCATCGATCGTGCGGGCCGACCAGAGTTCCCATTTCCATTTCCCTTCTCTGACCAACAATAAAACGAGTAAATGAAAAATGATCTGATCGTGGTTTGCGGTGGCGGCGGATTTATCGGCGGCCACCTCGTGGCCGACCTCCGACGGCAGGGATACACCCGGGTCCGGTGCGTGGATGTCAAACCCCAGACGGAATGGTATCAGCGTTTTCCCGACGTCGAAAACCTGGTGCTCGACCTGGAAAAGAAGGAGGCCTGCTACCAGGCCATCCAGGGCGCCCACACCGTGTACAACCTCGCCGCCGACATGGGCGGCATGGGCTTCATCGAGATGAACAAGGGCCTGTGCATGCTGTCGGTGCTGATCAACACGCACCTGCTCATGGCGGCCCGGGACCTGGGAATCCAGCGCTTCTTCTACGCCTCCAGCGCCTGCGTTTACAACGGCGACAAGCAACGGGATCCGAACGTGACCGCGCTCAAGGAGGAGGATGCCTACCCGGCCCTTCCCGAGGACGGTTACGGCTGGGAGAAGCTGTTCAGCGAACGCATGTGCCGGCACTTCCGGGAGGACTTCGGCATCGTCACCCGGGTGGCCCGGTACCACAACGTCTACGGACCGTTCGGCACCTACGACGGGGGCCGCGAAAAGGCACCGGCAGCCACCTGCCGCAAGGTCATCACGGCAAAACTCACCGGGAAGCATGAGATCGAAATCTGGGGCGACGGACACCAGACCCGGTCCTTCATGTACATCGATGATTGCCTCAAGGGCACCCAGATGCTCACCGCCAGCGACTTCGTGGAACCCATCAACATCGGGTCCAGTGAACTGGTGTCCATCAACCAACTCGTGGACATCGTCGAGGAGATCGCCGGTGTGAAGCTGAAGCGGACCTACAACCTGAAGGCCCCCAAGGGCGTCAACGGACGAAACTCCGACAATACGCTCATCCAAAAGGTGTTCGGATGGGAGCCGGATACGCGACTCCGCGACGGCATGGAGAAAACCTACCGCTGGATCTACGACCAGATGACCGCCAAGAAGTAGTTCGACGGTCACCTGCGACCGTCCGGTACACCGGCGGCGGGGATTCGCACGGGGCCACACTCCCGGCGGGACCCGCCGCCGTTTTGCGTCCGCGGATCCCGATTACCCGGGCATCCCCCCGAGGTTCAGTAGGCGGATTTCGGCGGCACAAACACCTGGAAGGCCGTCCGGAGAATCAACAGGAAATCGAGGGCGATGGACCAGTTCTCGATGTACTCGATGTCCGCAAGGACGCGCAGGCGCAGCGACTCGTCGTTCTTCGCCTCCCCCCGGTAACCCCGTACCTGGGCCAGGCCCGTGATTCCGGGCTTTACGAAGGTTCGGACATGGTAGTTCGCCATGATGCGCGACCACTGCTCATTGTGGCTCGCCAGGTGCGGCCGCGGCCCCACGACACTCATGCTCCCCTTGAGCACATTGATGAACTGGGGAAGCTCATCGATGCTCAGTTTCCGCAGCCAGCGGCCCGCAGGATAAACCCGGTCATCACTTTGGGTGGCCTGACGGGCTTCATCCGGATTGTCCACATACATGGACCGGTATTTGTAGATCTGGAAGGGCTGATTCTGCATTCCAGCCCGGGGCTGGTTGTAGAAAATGGGGCCCGGGGCCTGAAGGCGCTGAAAGAACCAAACCATCAGGGTGATGGGCGGGAGGATGAACAGAACCACCGGCAGCGATACCGCGATGTCCAGGGTTCGCTTCAACAACCGGTTGAAGGGACTCTCCAGGGGTTCCTCGCGCAGGGTAAGGAACCGGATGCCGTCCTCATCCACCATGGTCACCGCCTGCCCAAACTTGTCCTCAAAATCCGTCAAGACCAGCAACCGGATGCCCCTCCGCTCACAGAGGGTCGTGAGGAATTGGAGCAGGTTCTTGAACATCGGGAATCCGCTGATCAACAACTGCGTGGCCCGGGTTTCCGTCAGAACGCGCTCCAGGTCCTCGGTTCCCCCCAACACCGGCAGGGCGGAGAGGGCTCCCTTGACGGGACGGTCCGAAAGGACTCCCAGCACATGGAGCCCGATGCGCTCCTGTCGGTCCAGCCAGGGCCCCAGGGTGTCAATCTGTCCACCCGTACTGTAGAGGATGGTCCGCTCCACCCGGTTCCCCCCGAACAGCATCTTTGCGAGAAGCACCGGCAGCTTGGAGTTGCTGGCCGCGAGCAACAGGTAGGCGAGGGGCAGGAATGTGAACAGGAACAGGCGCGAAATGCTTTTGTCCTTGGTGCTCACCAAAAAGAAGAGCAGGAGCGTCGAGATCCAAAGCGTCTGGACAAAGGCATCCCGAAGACGGTCCAAAACCCGAAGACGCAGAAGCGCCCGGCGGTCCTGGGCAGTGGTCAACCCCTTGAGGACCAATCCGGTGACCGCCAGCATCGAGTACATGACATGCCGCCGCCAATCCACCTGCCCCGGCATGTGGGAGAGGGAAAAAATGAACAACCACGACCAATAAAGGATCGCGATCAGAATCGCCTGAACGAAGCAGTGAACCGCGTACAGGCCGCGAGAACGCTCGGAAATCATTGCCCCTCGTCCACCCGGCAACCCGGAAACACGCACACATCCCGATGACCCTCGCTGATGCCGCACGGACACAGGCCGTGCGGAGGTCGGGAATCGACCGGTGGATCAAACTGCAAATCCATGATTCAGGAAAATGTGAGAATGGATCATCCGCGGCAGTAGCAGGATTGGGGTTCCACGCCCCGGATGAACTGGGGACAGGGTCACCCCAGGCCGCACCCAAAGTCGAGCTTCAGAATTGGCTTCCCAGCCGGTGAAGAAATTCCATGGCCCCAAATTTCTTTGCCTGTACCGGCCATTGGCGCTCCCATGCCAGCATGAACCCCAAAGCCGATTCCTTGGAGTATCGCGTCTGGGCGCTCGATGACTCCGTTTACGGACCCGTCCGCATGGAGGTCCTTCGGGACTGGGTCCGGGATGAACGGATTGTCCCGGAAAGCTGGATCTTCTGCGAATCGAACCGCCGCTGGCAGCAGGCGGGGGGGATTCAGGAGTTGCGGATCCTGTTCGGACTGGACTCCGCCGAACCCTCGTTGGGGGACGCCCCCGTGATCAAGCCGTCCATTCTCCGAAGGATCCGCGCCTTCGGAGCGCTCGCCGACGAGGATCTCGGCAGGCTGATCCGCCTGGGGGAAGTCATCCAACTCCCGGCCTTCCAAACAATCATGCGGGCGAACTCACCGGCGGACGACATCTACTTCATCATCGAGGGTCAGGTCCGACAACGTATCACCGTACGGGAACGCGAGATTCTGATTGCAGTGAAGGAGGCCGGGACCTGCTTTGGATACATCTCCCTTTTCGACGGAGGCCCCCACGTCACCGATGCGGTTTCGGACACCCCCGTCACCCTCTTCCGGATCGCCACCGGCCGCCTTCGCGATGTGTGCGAAGCCAATCCCGACGTCGGCGTCGCAATCCTCTTTTCCCTCGGAAGGTCCCTGGCCCAGCGAATCCGCTCCGATGACCGCCACCTGTACGAATTGGTCGCCTTGAATCAGGGAGGGAAGTGATCCGATTCCGGGGGAGGCCCGGCTGGACCCGGCGCGTGTCGTCGCTGGCGCCGAGGCAATCCGACGTCGACCACTCCGCGTTTCCCCCGGTTCGAAGGCTCCACGCCGTCGCGGAGCCACGCGGGCATTTCGTGCCGACAGGACACGGAAAAGTCCCGGCGGAGAACGGGCAGAACCTCCTGTGGCTCCCCTCCCAACTCCCGGGTCAGGAATCGCCACAGCAACTCGAAACGACGGAGCGGGGAAACCCCGTGGGTTTCCACCCCCTGATCATGCAGCCAGTCCGAAAACCGCAGGAACCCTTGAAAAGGCGTGGCCGGGGAACCCGATCGGGACCAGATCAGGGACCGGGACTCCGGGAAGAGACCGCTGTTCCCAAACAAATCCCAGAATCTCGCGAACCGGCGCACTCGAGCCAGCACCTCAAACCCAAGTTGATGGGTACGGAGCACTTCATACGGCGGGATCGGACTGTACACCATGCCGCATTCCCGATCATGACGCACAATCGGAGTGCCCCGCAGTCGTTTCAGAATCCCCACCTGGATCTCCTGGGGCGCCAGCGCCATCGTGCGGTCGAATCCCATCGCCAGACTTTCCAGGGATTCCCCGGGGAGACCCGCGATCAGATCCACATGCAGATGCACGCCGCTTTCCCGGCGCAGCCACCGGAGATTGTCCTCCATCCTCGAATGATCCTGACGGCGACGGATTCGCTCCTCCACTTCGGGATTCAGAGTCTGGATGCCCACTTCAAACTGGAGGGCTCCGGCGGGGAACCGGGCGATGATCTCCCGGAGGGATTCCGGAAGTCGGTCCGGAACCATCTCAAAATGGACAAAGAGCCCGGGCCGCATCCTCTCGAGAAAGAAGCGAAGGATGGCCGTACTGGTGGGCGAATGGAGATTGAAGGTCCGGTCCACGAACTTGAACCGGAGCACCCCGCGGTCCATGAGGCCCTGCAGCGCGCCCAGAAACCGGTCCAACGGAAATTGCCGGACCGGAACCTCCAGCGAGGACAGGCAGAATTCACACGTAAATGGACATCCCCGCGACGCCTCCACATAGATCACCCGATGCGCCGCATCCTCCGCGGTGTAAAGATCGTAGGGCAGTCGAAGATCCTCCAACCGCGGGAGCCCGGCGGCTATGACTCTGGGCCAATCCTTCGGCGCCGGTCCCAGCAGATTCGCGCAGACCTCCGCAAACATCAGGTCGGCCTCCCCGGTGATGACGTGATCCGCCCTTCCGACAATCTCCTGTTCCTCCGTTTCAAAACTCACCTCCGGTCCGCCAAGAATGACAATCAAATCAGGACGGACCCGTTTGAGGAGAGCCACGACCTCGGTTGAGAGGGAGACGTTCCAGATGTAGATCCCGAGTCCCAGAATGCGCGGATTCCGCTGCAGGATCGCCTCGACGATGTCCAGAGGCCGCTGGCTGATATCGAACTCCAGGATCTCCGCGTCCGCCTCCAGCACGCCCAGATTGGCCTTGAGGTATCGGAGACCGAAGGCGGCATGCGAATGCCGGGCATTCAGGGTGGAGAGCAGAATGGCCGGCATGGTTTCCTTTGAAGGAGACAAATCCGCGTTCCAACCCCGACCTCGATCCGGTCAGAGCTGCGGCGGCGGCAGATGCCGGAGCAGCTCCCGATTCTGCTCGTGGGTCAGCATGCGAAGGGCCTCGTCCCGACCGACCCACCGAATCTCCGACACCTCATCGTTGTCGAGCGGCTTCCCCATTCCCTCCACGGTCATTTCCCAGAGGCACACCACCTTGTTCCCTCCCGCCACCGTGTATTGCATGACGCCGGCGAAGCGACCCAGGCGGGCGTGAACCCCCGTCTCCTCTGCGACCTCGCGAAGGGCGGCATCCGCGTACGATTCCCCCGGGTCCAGTTTACCCTTGGGAAGGGACCATTCGTCCTTGCCGTGTCGGAACCGGCGGATCAGGAGCAGTTCGGGTTCACGCGCACCCGCGCGCCAGACCAACCCTCCGGCGGCCCGGACTGCGGATTCGGATTCGATGGGATCGGTGAAATGCATGAAGGAACCGGTCTCCGCCGGCGGGCGAAAGTTTGAACAGAATTCCCCGTCGGGAGCCATCCCCTTCCGCACGTCAACGCGTCCCAGGATCCACCGACCTCAACTGGGACCGGGGATCCCATCCCCGCGGAGGAGGGGTGCTCCGGCTGAACCAGATCATTCCACCCCGGATCCACCGCGCCCGGTGCCCCTCGGGCGTCACCCCGCGATCATCGTCGTCGACACCGAACTGAAACCCGCAGGAGGGACAAATCTCGAAGGACCCCCCCCCGGAGCGCGATCTCGGGGCCTCGTGCAAATCCGGATACCCGCAGACGGGGCATGAATGTCGGGAGTCGGCGGATGTCTTCATTGGGGCGGACGGAACTGTTTGAGTTTTCGGAGATCCACCGGCTCGCCGGGCTGATCCTCGAAATACCCGCGCCGTCCCGGCTTGAAATAGGTCTTCGTCGTTCCATCCGGATTATAGGCGGCGAACGACCCGCTCTTGGGATCAAATACCCGAACGACCCCATCGGAGTCCCGCTTTGCGGGCAGGCCGTCCGCACACGCACGCACCAGGAAGAGCCACGCTTGCGCGGCGTAATCCTCGGCCGACGCCGCGCGGAAATCCCGACCGTGACGATCAAAATGATCCGCCAGCGAGCGCGGACTACCCCACGTCACACTCGACGGCGGCGGCTTGGGTTGGGAGGGCGACGTCGGACCGGTCTGGGGCTTCCTTGAAGACTCGCCCGGGCCGTCCCCGGAAGCACCGCGGGTGGTAAACGAATTGGTTGCGAGGGAGACTCGTGCGGTCCCGACGACGTAATGATAGGTCGCCCCCGGACGAAGCTTTTCGAGCGTGACGGAATGCTGGGTCGCCACCTCTCCGCTCGCGCGGCCGTCCAGACGATCCAGCCGCAGTCCAAAGCGGACTCGCGAACCGCATTCCTGATCGGTGACCCAGCGAATCACCGCCGAAGTCTCGCCCGGAACCACCTCGGGACCGGCGGTGATCTCCACACCGCGCACCCCAAGGCTGGCTCCCAACGCCAGCAGCAGGACCTCCAGGAACCAGCCGACGCGGTTCATCGAATGACAGGGGGATTTCCGGGGTGCTGGATGGCCGAAGGCTTATTGCGGAAGCGTCTTGATGAACTCGTCCGCCTGGTGGATGGAGCCGTTCATCTGGTCGATCAGCCGGGTGATCTCCGCCTGGATGCTGGTCGCCTCACCGCGAAGCGAGCCGATGGCGGCGGCATTCAGGTTGTGCTTGAGATAGAGCACCTGCTCCTTGAGCTGCTTGAGCACGGGTTCCATGCTGGACTCCGCCGACTTCACCGATGCCGAAAGCTGCTGGTACTTGGTCTTGGTTTCATTCAATTGGCGCCGGCTGTTCGACGCATAGGTGGGGTTCGAAAACTCGGCGATCTCCTTCTCCCATTCGGTGAAGAGGTCCCCCGCGACCTGGTCCATGTCCTTGATGCGCTTCCGGACGGTTGCGGCGCTCTTGTCGGCGGACTCGTATTCCCCCTTCAACTTGTCGTAATTCTTTTCGAGATCCCCGGCATCGACCGCGTACATCTCCCGGAGCCGCGTCAGTGCATCCTTGAACTCCGTCGCGGCCGCCTCCTGGCTGTCCCGGGCGCTGACCACCGCCTTCTTGAGGAGATCCCGTTTCTCCACGCCAAACTTCTCCATGGTGGCGTAGTACATGGATTGGCATCCGGAGCCCAGAAGGGCCAGGGCAACCAAAAGGGGAAACAGACGCGTCGGGTACATGGTGGAGGTAAGGGTACCGAGGACCCGTTGTCGGGCAACTTCCAACCGTGGATCCAGGTCCCAACCCGGATGCCTTTCGGGAAAACGGGGGTCACCCCGCGGATGTCTGACTCCGCGTGCGACAGAGTGATTCTCAAGAGGGACAGGACATCTGTGTCCTCTCGAAATCAACGGGTTCAGCGAGAGATGTCCTGTCCCCAGCCTCCCAGTCCCCGTGGGGCCAAGGGAAACCCATTTTCGGAGCGGGGATGCTGGCAGGGCACCTTCCGGAAAGACCGGTTCCTCCTTGACGACAAGTTGGGCGAATCGGGTAATTCGGGCGGGACCGGAGGTTTGCGACAGGTCGGGGAGGAACTTCCCAGGGTTACCCTTATTCCAACGAATGATCGCTGAACTTCAGTCCGGTCCCACCGTGGACAAGCGGGCGAACCTTTCCCACGAGGAACTGGTGTCCAGGTACGTGGAGCGGCGGCTTCCCGTCGTCATCCAGGA
>JAEUHD010000278.1 GCA_016793645.1 Verrucomicrobiales bacterium | reverse complement strand
AGGAGATTTTCTCGACGCTGGTCCAGCGCGGAACCCTGGTGGTGATTCCCAATGAGGAGCGACTGGATCCGGTGAGGCTGTTGGATCGGATCCGCACCCAGGGGATCCACCGGCTGATTCTTCCGTTCGTCGCCCTTCAATACCTCGCGGAGGCGGTGCTGCGTGCCGGCGAGGCCCCGGTGACGTTGGAGGAGGTCTATACCAGTGGCGAGGCGCTCCGGATCACGCCGGCCCTTGCGGCGATGTTCGCCCGTCTGCCCGAGTGCCGGTTTTGCAACCAATACGGTCCGACGGAAACCCACGTCGTCACCGAGTTTGAGCTCACGGGTCCGCCGGCCACCTGGGAGGCCAATCCCCCGATTGGTTCCCCGATCGACGGGGTGATGGCCCTCGTGCTCGATGAACAGATGCGCGCGGTGCCGGTGGGGCGGGAAGGGGAGCTGTGTCTTGGGGGAATCTGTCTCGCGGAGGGATACCTGCATCGTCCTGACCTGACCGCAGAACGGTTTGTTCCCGATCCCACGGATCCCGGTCGCCGCCTGTATCGCACCGGGGACCGGGCGGTGCTTCGGCCCGATGGACTGCTTGAATATCGCGGTCGACTGGACGGACAGGTGAAGGTTCGCGGCCACCGGGTGGAGGTCGGGGAAGTGGAGGCGGTGCTGATGGAACATCCGGCGATCCGCCAGGCGGTGGTCCTGACGCGTCCGGATTCCGCGGGAATGCTGGAATTGGTCGCCTGTTTTCAGGCGACGCCAAATTCGGGACTCAGTGCGGTGGATCTTCGCCGCCATCTCTCGCTTCGCCTTCCCGAGTACATGCTGCCGGCCCGGTATCGGGAACTGGACCAGATGCCGTTGACGGCGAGCGGCAAGGTGGATCGTTCCGTCCCGCTGGAAACCCTGGGGCGTGAACTGGATTCCGGGGCGCCCAGCGAGCCGCCCCGGAATTCCCTGGAGGAGACCCTTTGCCGCGAGTGGGCCGCGGTCCTGGGGTGTGCGACCGTGGGAATCCGGGATTCCTTCTTTCACCTGGGCGGCCAATCCCTGCTCGCGCTTCGGTTGGTGGCCCGGCTGCAGACGGTGTTGGCCCGGCCGGTCCGGCTGGCGGACCTGTTCGCCCATCCGACCGTGGCGGGATTCGCCGGGCATCTTCAACAGACGAGTGCCGGCCTGGCGTCCCCGTCGCCGCTGTTCCGGGGGCGTGAGACCGGCGTCCCCTGGTTTCATGTGCCGGGGATTCTCGGCGTGGAATTCCTGACGCCTGCCCTCGAGGCGGTCATCGGGCGGCACCGTCCGTACCATGACCGGCTCCAATACCCCGGGATTGATCGCGAAACGGAACCTCTGCGCGATGCGGAATCCATCGCCGCGGCGCTCGTCCGCCAGGTGGATGCCATTTATCCCGACGGCCCCTTGTGGCTGAGCGGTTTTTCCTTTGGCGGCCTGGTGGCCCAGGAAATGGCCCGGCAGATGGCGCTTCGCGGCCGGGTCGTGGACCGGATCGTCCTCTTCGATTCCTGTCCCCGACCGAGCCTCCGACGACGACCGCTTTCGGAGCATGTGCAGACTTTGGTGGGACGAATCCGTGCGCTGCCCTGGCGGGATCGCCCCGGGTTCCTGACGACCATTGCCCGAAAGAAGTTTCAGGATGCGCTGACCGCCATCCGGAAGCGCTTCCGACCCGCGGTGCGGCCTGAGAAGCGGGTGGAGGAGGCCAGTCTGGAGGCCTACAACCGTTTCCAGCCGCAGGCGTATCCGGGACCCGTAACCCTGCTGCGATCAACCCTGGCAACGCCGGTCGATACCAGTTTGTGGGCCAAGGATGAGATCAACGGATGGTGGTCGCTGGATCCCGCCCAGTTGGAGATCATCAATCTCCCCTGCGATCATGAGCGGGTGTTTCTCGACCCGGTGGCTCCGGAGGTTCTGAAGGCCGTGGAGTCACTGCTGCGGGGGCGGTGACGGCCTACTCGCGGAGCAGCGCGTCCACCGCCTGATTCAAATCGGAATCCCGGAGACCGCGGTGCCGGATGATCCCTTTGCGGTCGATCAGCCAGAAGTTCGGCCAGCCTTGGACGTTCCATGTCCGGGCGATCGGCCCATCGCGTTTGTCGTGGAAGGAGGGCCAGGTGACGCCCTTCTGTTCCAATTCCGTGCGAGCCCGTTCCACATCGTTGTCGCCATAGACGCCCACGATCGCGAAAGGATCGTTCGGATGTTGTTCCAGCAGGTTCTGGAGGTTTCGGAGTTCGGACGTGTCCGGCCACCAGAATACCAGGACCACCACTTTGTCCCGAAACTTCGACAGGCTCATGGGCTGGCCGTCGAGGTCGACCCCGTTGATTTCCGGCGCGGCGCGGCCAATTGAAAGCTGGCGGAGGTCCGAGAGCTCGGGTTTTGCCAGAGCCGCCAGCGGGTAGCCTCGTTCCTTCACGGTGCCAAACTCGGAGATCACCCGTTCGTAAAGCCGCACGGCCTCGGCGGTGGGTTTGGGTTGCGTGCCGAACTTCGATTCCTCCTTCAAGAGCGTAGCGAGGATAAAGCAGGCGAGCCCGCGGGTTTCGCGCTCGGGGTTGTCGTTGAGGATGCCTTCGAGCAACCGGCGGGCGCTGTGTGGACGCGTGCGCTCCAGGTCCCGGCACAGCGGTGCGAGTCCGGGAGCCCGGACATGGTCGCGCAGCAGCACCTCGGCCGCGGTCTCGGTTTCCTGGCCGTCCGGGGTGTTGGCGAGGATCCATTGGGCGGCCTCAAGCGCCTCGGGAGCGGCCGGGACGGTTTCCAGGAGTGCCATGAGTTCCGGGAGTTGCCGCAGGGAGGGAGCATTCGTGGACTTGGGCTCGGGCAGGTCTTCTGAAAGTCCACTTCCGGTCCAGTAGCCAATTCGACGTTGATTGCGGTTATCATTCACCGGGGTGCCGACCGGCATTCCGAGTCCGGCCAGGGTGAACAGGGTGGGATCCACGGACTCGAGCATCTCGAAACGGGTCCTCACAAAGACGGTCTTGTAGAACGGTCGACCATCGCGGACGTCCAGGTTTTCTACTTCGGTTGGCAGCGGATCCGGTGCCGAGTACCGCGAGACCACGGTGCTGTTTCCGGAAGTGTGCCGGAGCACTCGCTCCGGGTGCTCTGTATCGACCCAGAAATCGAGGGTGCCGCCGTATTTCGTTCGGATCTGCACGTGCCAGGCCGGCCGGTCATCGACAAGTTCGCGCCCTTCCAGATGGACGAGTTCCGCAATCCCGTAGGCGAGGGACGTTTGCACGGTCGATGTCGGCGAGGAGAGACCGGAGAGTCCGAGATTTCGTGGGTCGAAGTGGAAGTAGCCTGTACCCTTCTGCAAATCGTCAATGGTCGTGCTCGCGTCGGTCGATCCGTCCTTCCGTCCGTGGGTCCTGAAATGCAGGACGGCAGTGCCGTCACTCGTGAGAACGTCCCGCGTTCTGAACCCCTCGAGAAGGCCGGCTTGAACGGCCGATGCGCGATCCATGGCGTCGGCTCGCTTGCGGATGTCTTCCTGTACGATTGCATCCTCGGAGTAGGCGTAGGCGTATTCCTGGGAGGTCTGGTCACTGCGGATTTGGGTTTGGTCGAAGGTGAGGGTCACCTGGATGCGGTTGGTCTCGAATCGGGGCCTATTGTAGTGCTGGATCGCGACCTCGTACTCGGCTTTACCCGACCGGATTCCTTCGCGGGCTCTCTGGATTCGGAGGAGCAGTCCCAGTGGATCGGGTTCGTGATTGCCAGCGCCTGGGTTGGCGGAGTCGATCTCCCCGGCGGGTGCGTTCGCCGCGCCGGCTTGTCCTGAGTTCGCCATGGCTTCCGGGAGCGATCGTTCGCTCGTGGTCTTCAATGTCCGGACCGCCAGCGCTGTGGTCACGGCCACCAGAGTGACGCCCGCAACCTTGGCGAAGGTTGAGGCGCGAAATCTCCCAGGAGCTGGGACGGCAATGGTCGCAGGGCGGAGGGGTACAGGCAGGACGGGAACGAGCGTTTGGATCTCCTTCAATATGGTGGCCACCAGGTGTGCAGGTGTGGCCTCGATGACATGCTCCGACAGCAGAGTGGCGAGAACGCCTGAGCCCACGGCGATCCCGTGTCGTCCGAGGAACTCCCTCAGTCGGAGCAGCGCACGTTCAACCCGCTTTTGGGCGGCATCGTCGGTGGTTCCGAGACAGGCGGCCACTTCGCGAAACGGACGGTCCTCGAAGTAGCGAAGGAGGATGGCGGCTCGGTCCGTTTCGCCGAGGGACTCGAGGGCTTGATCGAGCAGGGGTTCGATGCGGGTCCAGTCCGCAGTCGCGGCGTTCATGGAATTGAGTTGGACGGCGGTTTGTTCGCGGGCGAGTCGGCGGGATTCGCGGCGAATGACGTCCACGGCGGTGCGGCGGGTCACCTGGTGAAGCCAGGCGGGCAGGAGGGTTTCGGGAGCGATTCGAGTGGCGCTCCGGGCGAGGTCCACGAAGACGGACTGGGTGACTTCCTCCGCGAGTTGCGGGGAACGGACCTGCCGGAGCGCGGCGGAGTGGACGAGAGCAACGTGACGGCGCACCAGTTCCGAGAAGGCGTCCTCCGACTGTTGGGTCGCGTATCGGTCCAGCAACTCGAGGTCTGTGTCGCTCATGTTCACCCACCTATCGGCACCGGGGGACGTTTTCCGACATCGAGTTTCGGGGGACGGCTTCGACGGGTTTGGGAAGACAGCCTGAAGGCTGCACTACAAACGAATCGTTGGTAGTGCAGGCTTCAGCCTGTTCTTCGCACGGGTTGCCCGCCTTGGCGTGGAAGACACGGGGGCGGGGCTGCCTGAAGGTTGGACTACAAACGAGAGAATCGTTGGTAGTGCAGGCTTCAGCCTGTTTCCCCCCTAGCGGCCACACGTTCGGATCACTCGAAGTGAGGTTCGTTGTCGCGGTTCCACAGGCGGGAGACCTGCTGTCGGCGGCCCTTGTCCTTGTGGAGTTGGCCGATGAGATCCAGGCGGCGTTTGGATTCGACATGGCCATCGCAAAAGGCGATGCCCGCCCGGCCCGCATGGATCTCCAAGGGCCATTGACGCTCCTCGTACATGCCGATGAAGCCACTCCAATCCCGATCGCCCTTCTTCTTGAGATCCCAGTTGCTGTCGCCATAGGAGATCATCTCGGACGGATTCCGAACGGCGGATTCGCGGGTCTCTCCCCAGATCGGGTCGCCCAGATAGACCCCGAGCCCGGTGTTGGGCTGCTGTCCGGCAAAGGCACCCCAGACATTGTATCCATAGCTCATGAAGAAGGTTCCGCCTGGACGCAGTCGGACTTCGTTGTCGAGATACCCGAGCTTGGCGGGTTTGCCGCTGCCGAAAGTGGGGATCCATTGGGATTTCGGCGGCGCGGCTGGGCAATGGAACACGGCGGTATTCTGGCCGCCGTACATCGACTTCCGGAGCAGGGTTGGCCAGATCCAGGTGGCGCCGTCGTTGCCATCAATGCCCACGGGGTAGAACCCGGTGTCCATGATATAAACCGACGTGGCGAGACCCAGTTGGCGGAGGTTGCTCAGGCACTTTGTCCCCTGCGCCTTGGCTTTGGCCTTCCCGAGCGCAGGCAGGAGCATTCCCGCCAGGATCGCGATGATGGCAATAACCACGAGCAATTCGATGAGCGTGAAGCCCGAGGCCCGAAGGCCGGTTTTCCGAGGGGCGTTCATGGCAGGGATCGCAGAAGATTTTCGTAGCCTTCGATCATTCGCGGAATGGCGTTGGTTTCCAGGGGACTGGTCCGCCCGCGCCAGGTCTCGTAGGCGCCCAGCGCGTACTGCTCGGGCGGGGGAATGTATCCGAACCAGCCGTTTGCCAGACTGATGTTGAACAGCGGGAACTCCGGATGCCGTCGTTTGAGGTCCAGTCCCGTCACCGCGAAGATCTCCCCGGGCCACTGGACGATTCGCACGTCTCCAATGCGGAATACCTGGAGCGGCAGGGAGAGGGTTTGCGGGTAGCCGGCCAGGATCAGCTGCTCCCGCGCGTAGAACTCCGGCCAGGTGTGCAGGTCCTTGCGGTCGCGACCGTGGAGCAGGGCTTGGGCCCGTTCGACCTCGGCGGGGGACGGGCGGCGAACAGACAGCTCCAATTCCTTGGACGCGATGCCCAGGGTGACATTCCGTCGATAGGACAGAGTCTTTTCGACCCGTGTCACCTCGGCGGCGACATCGTCCGCGACACGGCGAATCTGCTCATAGGGCGCCTGCTTCGGGCGTGCCTTCCGGAAGTCCACGTTGTTGATGTCCGCACTCGTGCCGTTACTCATCAGGGCAACGAAGGGCGGATCCTGATCCGCGGCATTGAGGCTCTGCGCGACCCGTTCGCAGAACACGCCGTAGTAGTCGGCGCTCAGGTGTCCTGGGCCGACGCCCCCGACGTAGTGCAACGAGTAGTTGGCCATGAGTGCCAGCGGACGTCCGTCGCGATGTCGGAGCGACAGGACAAATACCTCGGGATCCACCGGACCCGAAGCGTCCCCATCCACGGAGGGTTCCGGCGACGACCAGTTCATCTTCACCCGGTCGCCGGGTTGTCCGAGCAGATTGGTGTAGGAAACTCCGGGCCTGACGCGAATCCGTCGATTGAAGACGTGGTGGGGCACGGATCCCGAACCCCAGGCGGCTTCCGCCGGGGCCAGGCGATTCACGGCGAGCTGGACCGCATCCGCAATGCGCCGCGGCAACCACGCCCGATAGTCCGGATCGGGCTCACTCAGGTGGACTCCCGTCACACTTCCCGCGCTGTGCGTATGGGTGGCGGAGAGGCAGACCTGAT